>JAYWCQ010000066.1:0-3701 GCA_043780435.1 Polaromonas sp. | reverse complement strand
CGACCAAGGCTCTTTGGCGATCACCAGCATTTTCATTTGCTCATAATCGGCCAAGCCCTTGTTGGTTTCCTTCAGCAAAGCGGTCATTTCTTCCGTTACCTCAGCTCTGAAAGCCGGATCGCTCAATTTAGGGCGAATGCTTTCAGCCAGCACCACCAAGGCGTAAGAAGCGGTTTGGCCGACGCCTGACACCATGCTGGACTCGACCATCGGGTGTGCGTTGAGTTTGTTTTCAATCGGCGCTGGTGCGACGTATTTGCCTTTGTCGGTTTTGAAGAGTTCTTTCAAGCGACCCGTGATTTTTAGCTGGCCGTCGGCACTGTATTCCCCTTGGTCGCCGGTGCAGAAGTAGCCATCGTCGGTGAAGACTTCAGCATCCAAGTCAGGCCGTTTGTAGTAGCCCACCATCTGACCGGGTGATTTGATTTGAATTTCACCTATGTCGCTGATACGCGCTTGTACGCCGTCGTAAGGCAGACCGACGTAGCCGATTTGATTGTGCGTCGTGGTCATGGTGTGTGAAAACGCGAGGTCTTCAGTCATTCCGTAACCCTCAATCAAATTGAGACCCAAGCGTCGGTACCAGTTGATCAACGAAGGTGGCAAAGGCGCAGAGCCGCTAGCGGCAATTTTGACTTGCTCAAGCCCAAGCCCTGTCAGCACCTTCTTGGCGACAATTTTTCCGAGAATAGGGATAGAGAGCAACAGGTTCAGCTTTGCCGGCGGCATTTTTTGTGCAACGCCTTGCTGGAACTTCAACCACAGGCGTGGTACGGAAATAAACAAAGTAGGCTTGGCGCGGTTCAAATCTTGAACAAAGGTGTCTAGTGACTCTGCAAAATACACATGAATTTTGCCGTTAAAAAATGAATAGGCTTCAATAAAGGAGCGTTCGAACACATGCGCCAAAGGCAGGTAAGACAGCACGCGGTTTGAGAAATCTTGACCCAAAGTTTCGCTCATGCGTTTGTTGATGCCTTCAGACACTGCACAGAGGCGTTCAAAGCTGTGCATCACACCCTTGGGTTGGCCTGTAGAACCCGATGTGTAAATAATCATGGCAATATCATCACCTTGACGGCTAGGGCGACCACTTATAGGCGCTGTGCGAGCCGTGATAGCGTCCCAGGTGTCGTAGCCGGTTTTAGGCGCCAAGGGCAAAGCGATGCACGGCATGCCAGCTGGCACGCCAGGCAATTGCTTCTCCCAGGTGTCAAGTTTTCCAACAAATAGCAGGCTGGCGCCACTGTGCTCCAGTACATACTTGACAGTATCCGCACCTTCGGTTGGGAAAATGGCCACGGTGGTGTAGCCTGCCATCCAGATCGCCAGCTCTGCCATGAAGAAATGGGCGCAGTTTTTAGACAGCAGGCCAATGCGAGCGCCGGGCTCCAGATTCATGCTTTTCAAATGCGTAGCCATGCGACGCGCTTGATCCAGCGTTTGCGCCCATGTGTAATCCACAACCTGGTTGTTGCCCAAGGGTTGTGTTAAATAAACCAAATTAGGGGTAGACGCTTCATGGTCATAAATGATGTCAAGTAATCGTGATTGCGTAGAATTAGATGCCATGCCTAGTCCTTTTCATATTTTTAAATCGATTGTCAGTAAAAAAATGTAAGGTTAATGCATGGTTATGGCGCTGTCAAACTAGATCTACACAGCGTAAACCCTATGGCATGGCTATTTTGATATCAATCAGCCTTGTAAAATATAGTCATGTGCCAACTCCTTGGAATGAATAGCCATTTGCCTGCCAGCTTAACCTTAAGCTTTACCGGCTTTGCACGGCGTGGCGGTGGCACAGACCACCATGCCGATGGCTGGGGGATTGCTTTTTTTGAAGGCGAAGGCGCTATACCGGGCAAAGGCGTGCGCTGCTTTGTGGACAAAGAAAGCGCATCGACCTCCATCATGGCCAATATGCTGCGCACCTACCCGATCAAAAGCCACAACGTGGTGGCGCATGTGCGCAAAGCCACAGTGGGCGCGGTGGCTTTAGAAAACTGTCACCCCTTTGTGCGCGAGCTGTGGGGGCGCAACTGGGTGTTTGCTCATAATGGCGATTTGAAAGACTACAAACCCAATTTGCACGGCAGCTTCAAGCCCGTGGGTAATACTGACAGCGAATTGGCTTTTTGCTGGCTGATGCAAGAGCTGGCCAAATCACATGCCTCGGCGCCTAGTGTCGAAGAATTGACGCTTACATTGCGTGAGTTGACACCCAAAATTGCTGCCTACGGCACGTTTAACTTCATCCTCAGTAACGGCCAAGCTTTGTGGGCGCATGCCAGTACCAAGCTGTGTTATTTACAACGCGCTTTTCCGTTTTGCGAAGTGCAGTTGAAAGACGAAGATGTGCGTGTGAACTTGGCGGATTTGAATGGCCCAGAGGATAGATTGGTGATTGTGGTGACCGAGCCGCTGACGACCAATGAAAACTGGATATGTTTTGAACCTGGTGAACTGCGTGTTTTTGAAGGTGGCCGCGTTTTAGCCTAAGTGTGGTGGCAAAATGTCAGTCATATGACTTTAACTGAGCTGAAATACATTGTTGCCGTCGCGCGTGAAAAGCATTTTGGCAAAGCGGCAGATGCCTGTCACGTCTCACAGCCGACCTTGAGTTTAGCCGTCAAAAAACTAGAAGAAGAGCTGGATTTAAAGCTGTTTGAGCGCAGCGCGACCGAAGTCACTGTCACGCCGCTTGGCAACGAAGTGGTTCTGCAAGCGCAAAGTGTGTTGGAGCAAGCCGCAAATATCAAAGAAATTGCCAAGCGTGGCAAAGACCCTTTGGCTGGCGCTTTGAAGCTGGGCGTGATCTACACGATCGGCCCCTATTTGCTGCCAGATTTGGTGAGACATGTCATCGCCAAAACGCCGCAAATGCCGCTGATGCTGCAAGAAAACTTCACCGTCAAATTACTTGAGTTGTTGCGCACGGGTGAGTTGGATTGCGCGATCTTGGCGGAGCCTTTTCCGGATACCAATCTCGCGGTTGCACCTTTGTACGACGAGCCTTTTTTAGCCGCGATACCAGCAAATCACCCCTTTGCACAGCAAGATGCGGTGACGGTGGAGCAGCTCAAAGCTGAAACCATGCTGTTGCTGGGCACGGGTCATTGCTTTAGAGATCATGTTTTAGAAGTTTGTCCTGAATTTGCCCGCTTTTCTGGCGACAGCGCGGGCAATAGCATGGGCATTCGCAAGAGTTTTGAAGGCTCGTCATTAGAGACGATCAAACACATGGTTGCTGCTGGCATGGGCGTTACCTTGGTGCCGCGTTTGAGCGTGCCAGCGAGCGCCTTGGTTGAGAGTTCAAGTAAAAAAACCAAAGCCAAATCGCAAGCTGAAGATGCTTTGGTCGTGTACCGCCCCATCACAGACGACAAACGCGCACAACCGCCCACGCGTCGTGTCGTGCTGGTTTGGCGAAAAAGCTTCACGCGTTATGAAGCGATAGCCGCTTTGCGCAACGCTATCTATGCTTGCGAATTACCTGGGGTGACGCGTCTGTCATAAAGCAACATCAAGTGAAGAAAAAAATATCACTCTATCTCGATCTGATCCGCTGGAACCGCCCTGCTGGCTGGCTCTTGCTGCTCTGGCCTACGTTGAGTGCGCTTTGGATCGCTTCAAACGGCTTTCCTGGCTGGCACTTGCTGATTGTTTTTGTGCTTGGCACGATTCTGATGCGCAGTGCA
>JAYWCQ010000065.1:0-4847 GCA_043780435.1 Polaromonas sp. | reverse complement strand
AGCAGCTGCGCAGCAGTTGAACCAACATTTTTTGTATGCCAATTTAGCCAATGCGCAGTCCAAGCAAGACGTGCTTGACCTGATCGCCGCGCAGTTCACACTGCCATCACATTTTGGCAAAAACTTTGATGCGCTCTATGATTGCATCACAGATCCGCTGCATAAGTCAGGCCCACAGCCTGGCTTTATTGTGGTGCTTGAGCACATCCCTGCCAATGCCAAGTTTGACAAAGAAGCGCGAGAGCAATTGTTGGATATTTTCCGCGATGCCGCCGATTACTGGGGGGATCGCAAGATACCCTTCAGATGCTTCTATTCTTTTCTGTAGCCCGTTCTGCGCAAAATAGCCAAGCAGAACGGGCGAATGAGGCCTTGGGACTGACATCAGACGTGAAGGTGTTGGACGAAATGATTGAAGAAGGTGAAAAAATGCCAACCGATAAATTGGTTGATGTATCACCGCTGGCGTTGCGTATGAGCAGCCCGTTTAATGCAGGATACTGGTTAGCAGCTGCATAAGACGGATTTCCGTGCGCAAACAAAAAAAAGCCCATTTATATGGGCTTTTTTGCCTCCAATCGACGTTTTTATTGTCTATACTGCTATTAAATATATAGCAATTTAGGTCGCAGCGCTAAACTGACAATGCGAGGTCGATATATTCCTGCACCGGCACTTCTTGTGCCCTGCGCTGCAAGTCAAAATTTCCTGCGTATTTCTTTTCTTCTAGCCACTTACCCAAGGTGTGGCGCATCAGCTTACGGCGTTGGCTGAAGGCGACTTGAACCACTTCGCTGAGTCGATTCACATCGATAACCGGCGGGTTCGCCCGTGGCAGCATGCTCACAATCGCGCTGTCTACGCGGGGCGGCGGATCGAACGACGTGGGCGGCACAAACAAAATGTTGGCCATCTCATAGCGCCATTGCAACATCACACTTAGGCGGCTGTAGTCGCTGCTGTCGGCTGGGGCGACCATGCGATCAATCACTTCCTTTTGCAGCATGAAGTACTGGTCTTCTATGCCATCAACATAGTCCAGCAGGTGAAACAAAATAGGCGTTGAAATGTTGTAAGGCAGATTTCCTACAACGCGGATTTTTTGACGACCTGGTGCTGAAGTTAAGATTTTACTGAAATCAACCCTAAGAACGTCGGATTCAATCACCGTCAGATGTTGATGCTGTCGCAAGCGAACAGCCAAATCTCGGTCAAGCTCAATCACGGTCAAGTGCCCGAGCCGCTCGACCAGTGGCTGGGTTAGCGCTGCTAGGCCAGGACCAATCTCCACCATCACTTGTCCAACTTGCGGGTTGATGGCATCAACGATGTCGGCGATGATGGATTTGTCGGTCAAAAAGTGCTGACCAAAGCGTTTCCGGGCAATATGTTTACTCAAAATAGCGGTTTCAATTATTGTTGTGGTTCGCGGTATTCGACATAGGCGTTGCCGCGCAATTCAGCGATCCAGTTGGCATAAGCCTCGTCAAATTTTTTCTCACGCAATGCATTTTGAGCAACTTCGCGCTGCTCAGCGGCGCTCAATTGTGCTTTTCTACGTTCTTGCACCACAAGTAAATGCACACCGAAGCGAGTAACGATGGGTTCAGACACTTTTCCTACGGCTAATTGACCCATGGGGCCTTCAAACTCTGGCACAAACTGGCCAGGGTTGGCCCAGCCCAACTCACCACCTGCGGCGGCAGAGCTATCTTGTGACACTTCTTTTGCGGCCGTTGCGAACGACACAGCACCTGATTCAATGCGTTTCTTCAGTGCCGACAATTGTGTTTTTGCCGCAGCTTCAGACAGCGCCGCGTTTGTGCGCAACAAAATATGGCGGGCATTCGTTTGAAAGATTGCAAAATTGCTGTTGCTCGGTACTTGCTTGGTCAACAGCTTTAACACGTGAAAGCCTGCACCCGAGCGAACAGGGCCGGCCAGCTCGCCTTCTTTCAGATCTTTTGTCGCTTCGGTGAACAAAGTTGGATAGCGCTCAGCAGATTTCAGCCCCATCTGGCCGCCGGTGCTGGCATCTTTCGCATCTGAATTTTCAACGGCGAGCGTGTAGAAATTCTCCCCGGCACGCGCACGCGCGATGATGCGTGTTGCGCGTTCCAGTGCTGATTGGACGCTGGCCGCGTTCGCGCCTTCTGGGATGGCAATCAAAATTTGTGCTAAATCGAGGTTCAATTCAGCCACTTGCTCGGACCGAAGTTGATCTTTGATAAAACTGTCAATTTCCGTGTCTGATACTTTGATGGCGCCTAAAACATCGCGCTCACGGAGTTTTTGAATCAGTAGTTGGTTCTGCACATCTGCGCGTATTTGACCAAAACCGATGCCATCCACGCTGCTGCGGTTGCGCAGATCACCCAGAGAGATATTGTTTTGCTTCGCAAAATTTTGCAGTGCAGCCTCAAGGGTGCGCTCGTCAACACGGATACCGGTCTCGCGGGCAAGTTTGAGCTGTAGCTTCTCGCGAATAATGTCTTCTAAGATTTCACGCGACAAATCAGCACGCGATGGCATAGGCGCACCCTGCTCGGCGAGTCGGCGCTCATAGCGGATCAAACGTGTTTTGACTTCGTTGTTGGTAATCGGCTCGGAGTTCACAATGGCAACAATGAAATCCGCTTGAACCACGCCTGTCTGGGCATTGCTGGCATTCGTGTTTGCGGGCAGCGCGAGGCTTGGAGCCAGTCGAATGCCTTGTGCATCAGCAGGGTTTGACGCTATCACGGCACACAGACACACAAGCCCAGCAAGCGGGTAAGAAAATTTTCTCAACATCATGGTAGAAGGCGCATCAGCGTAAGTGACAGACACGCTGGTTATAGGTTTTAAAAACTTAGTCATAACTGCTAAATCGACTTGGGGAGCTCACTTGCTCACGCAGATATTGGTACCTGGGAATATTGTCTTTCAAGGCGTTCAAGGTGCCCGAAGCGCCCAGCCTTGCAAAACCGATCAACTCAATTTGAAACAAGGCGCGTTTGTTGCTGGTTGCATCGCTGCGTGCCAAATTTTCCACGACAACGCGGCCAACCCAGCAGCCCGCATCGTATTCAAAACCGAGCACGGAGTCGACTAATTTTTTATCCGTCATGCTGAAATTCATGCGACCCACGCTGTACCAGCGCCCTTCGCCTTGGCCACGCCCGGCACCTAAGTCCTGCCCTTTGTCACCCCATAAATCATTGAGTGGCCACTGCCAGCCCACATCAATTTGTTCGCTGCTTCCCTTTTGCATGCGGTAGGCAACATTAAATACGCGGTAGTTGCTGGGCGAATATCGCGCACCAAGGGTTGAGCGCACAATGCGCGCCGTATCTGAGTTGTATTGCTGTGTCGTGTCAAAAGACCAGCTTGGCGATACATTCACCGAGGCGCCCACCAGCACATCGCTGTAACGGTCAGTCGCAGCGGCAACGCCTGGCAGCGTCACCAACTGGTCTTTGAAGCGCACCCGTTGAGCGATCGCCAAGCGCGCCAATTCAGCGCCGTTGGCAGGGTCAAGAAAGCGCGAGGTCAGTCCCAGTGTGAGCAAGTTGTTGTCTGCGATGCGATCATTGCCGCTGAACGGGTTTTCAAGATAGGCGCTGGAGAAGTTAAAGTCATTCGCGCCGGTGTCATACAGTGGCAAGGCGCTTTGGTTGCGGTATGGCGTGTTGACGTAAAAGGCGCGTGGCTCCAAGGTTTGCGTGACGGCACGGCCGAAGAAATTCGTATCCCGCTCAAACAACAAGCCGCTGTCCACGCTTAAAGTAGGCAGGGTACGGTTGACTTCACGCAAACCATTACTCAGAGGGCTGTCAAATTGGTACTTGGTCGCGTGCAGTTGTACTTTGGGCGTGAAAAACCAGCCTGGCGCTACCCAAGGGCGGCTGAGCTGCGCCACAAGCAGTGCGCGACTGGCATTGGGTTGCTGGGTTAACAGCGGCGCAGAGGAAAACTTGGTGTAGTCGCTTGAGATTAAAAAATCAAAGCCGGAGACATTGTTTTTGCCGTAACGCGCGGTCAATTGCGGCAAACGGTCATAGGGCGGGACAATCGGCGCAGCCACGTCTTGCAGGGTTTGCCACTTTGACACACGCAGACCCAGTAAGAAATCATCTTTGTCCAACGACAAAGCCGCATCTGTGGCGAGCAAACGCTGTGTGAGCGAGGTGGTGGCGCGTGGGAAATCGCGCCAATAGTTGTCGTCACTTACCCGATTCACGTTTAGATTCAATCCGACTGAGCCCAAACCGGTGTCGTAACGCATGGCTTGTTGGCCAGCCACGCCCCAGCGTGTTTTGTCGCGCAGTGGGTCTGAAGGCATCACGTCTGCACGAATTTGGCCGTTGTAATTGTCTTCTAAATAGCGAAATTCGCCACCCAAATTCAGGCCGCGCTTGGAGCTGTAGGACGGGTACAAAGTCGCGTCGCGGTTGGGTGCGATGTTGAAATAGTAAGGCGCCGAGAGTTCAACACCATTGATGTTGTCGGTCGCATAGGTCGGTGCCAGCCAGCCGGATTTGCGCTTGTTGCTCAGCGGAAAGCTGATGGACGGCAGCGGCACTGAAAGTCCTTTGAAGCGCAACGTGGCGTCTTGCGCTTGGCCCACATCGTCTTCGGTGTTGATGCTCATGCTGGCGGCTTTCAACACCCAATCCGGCAACCATTCTGGCCCCGGGTTTCGCTTGCAGGTGCTGTAGCTGGCGTTTTTGATGATGGAATGCTTCTCGTCGATGAAGTCAATCCGCTCGCCCTCGCCCTTGCCCTCGTTTTTCAGCAGGGTAAATCGCGGTTGCGTGAAAAAGCCACTGAAAGAGTCGACCTTCAGGTCCAGCAGTGTGCCCTCG
>JAYWCQ010000064.1:0-10615 GCA_043780435.1 Polaromonas sp. | reverse complement strand
CTTTGCCACCTACGGCAATGCCGGCTTCATGCGCGAGCAGGTTTGCAAACACATGTGCCCCTATGCACGCTTTCAAAGTGCGATGTTTGACAAGGACACTTTGATCGTTACTTATGACGAAGAGCGCGGCGAGCCACGTGGGGCTAGGTCACGAAAAGCAGACCCAGTTGCATTAAATTTAGGCGCTTGCATTGACTGCACTTTATGCGTTCAAGTTTGCCCTACAGGGATTGATATTCGGAAAGGCCTGCAGTACGAATGCATTGGTTGTGGTGCATGCGCAGATGTATGTGACACTGTGATGGATAAGATGGGTTATGCGAAAGGGCTGGTTAAGTACTCCACCCAAAACGCCATCAACCAACACTGGACGAAGTCGCAAACCTTGCGTCATGTCTTGCGGCCACGTGTTTTGATTTATACAGCTATCTTGGCTGCGATTGTGATAGCCATGCTGGTGAGCTTGTCATTGCGAACACCCTTCAAAGTGGATGTTGTGCGAGACAGGGGCGTTATGGCTCGAATCGTTGCGGGTGGAAAAATTGAAAACGTTTATCGATTGCAGTTAATGAACGCCACTGAATCGACGCAGCGCTACAAAATATCGGCATCGGGCTTACCTGGTTTGGTTGTTGGTTCTGAAAATGTCGTGTCCGTAGGTTCGACTGAGTCGCGCTGGGTCGCTGTGCGTGTGCAAGCGCCTTTCGACTCAGCCGCGCCAGGTTCGCATGCCATACAGTTTGAAGTTGAAGCTTTAGATTCAGCAGATCGTTTGATGGAAAAATCTGTTTTTTTGATGCCGCGTTGATTTTGAATTGACATTAGACCTATTATTATTATGTCAGGATTGTTTATGAACGAAAATGCGCTAAACACCCATGTCCCATGGTGGAAATTTGGACATGTATGGTTGGTGATTGCAGGGCCAGCTATCGTCGTGGTGGCAAGTTTCATCACCTTATATCTCGCCATCACGAGACCAGATCCTGTGGTGAGTGAAGATTACTACCTTAAAGGGATTGAGATCAATAAGACTTTGGGCGCAACGATTCAAGATGCTAGCATGGCACCAGCGATTCAGGCGCGCAACCATGCACAAACAGGCACAGTGCCGGTTCTTAAATCTTTAGAAAAACCTTGAAGAGCATGAGTACGAACACGAGTGCAAATGCGACAGATGCACTGACGACAGATACTCAAACGACCAGCAAGTTGGCGCAGCGTATCATGTGGATTGTTTGGCCATCATTTCTAATGGCTGGCGTGCTTGAAATACTCGTCTTTGCTATGGTTGACCCGCAGGATCTGCATTGGTTTGGTCAAGCCGTGCAATTGTCTCGGCAAGGCATTTACACAGTCGCATTTTTTGCATTTTGGCTTGTCACCATACTGTCGAGTGCTTTGACAGCGTTGCTGGCCATTCCGTCTTTAGAGGTGAATCAACAATAGTTGACTCTAAAACGTTTTCTTTTCCAGACTAATCACAAGCTTTCGGATTGACGATGTCTTTCAGCGCATCGGTATTGAGAATACGAACATGGCGTTGTTTAACTTCGACAATATTTTCTTCTACAAACTTTGAAAATGTACGGCTTACGGTCTCTATTTTCATACCAAGGTAACTGCCGATTTCTTCTCGGCTCATCCGAAGAAGCAATTCAGATTGCGAAAATCCACGCGCATGCAAGCGTTGAACTAGATTCAATAAAAACGCAGCTAATCGCTCTTCAGCGCGCATGCTGCCTAGCAACAAAATAACGCCATGTTCGCGCACGATTTCACGGCTCATGATTTTGTGAACATGCCGCTGGAGCGAGTTGACTTCGCGCGATATTTCCTCAATACGGTCAAACGGCATGACGCAAACCTCGGCGTCTTCCAGTGCTAGCGCATCGCAAGTATGGGTGTCGTTAATGATACCGTCTAAGCCAATAATTTCCCCTGCCATTTGAAAGCCGGTGACTTGGTTGCGACCATCTTCAGAGGCGATGCAAGTTTTAAAAAAACCAGTTCGGATAGCAAAAAGGTTGGTGAATTTCTCGCCGTTATGAAACAGGGTGTCGCCACGTTTTACTTTGCGTCTTGTGGTAACCAAGTCGTCAATGCGATTTAGCTCATCGTTGCTTAAGCCTATCGGCATGCACAACTCACGCATGTTGCAGCTGGAGCAAGCTACTTTGATTGTTTGTGGCGTCATAGCTTGATTTTGACACTATTTACAGATGTAAGACCTTACAGGCTAAAACTCTTTGGGTAATTAAAGTTATTTCATTTTAAAGTTATTTCATTTGATTAACGTCAATAGTCTGTCCGACTAGAGGGTGCATATTCACTTCTTAGGAGAAGAACTTATATGACCGCTGCCATTGCACCATTTTCAGAGGACTTAATTCGTCGTTATGACGTGAGTGGGCCGCGCTATACCTCTTACCCGACGGCAGATCGTTTTGTAGAGGCATTTTCTGAAACGGAATACACACAAGCATTGACATTGCGAAAAAGTGGTTTGGTTTCAAAAAAATTCCAACTGTCGCTCTATGTGCACATACCTTTTTGTGAATCATTGTGCTACTACTGTGCTTGTAACAAAATTATTACCAAGCACCATGACCGTGCAGCCAAATACTTGCGCTATTTGACTCGCGAAGTAGATTTACACGCCGCGATATTAGGCACAGGTCAGCCTGTTTCGCAATTGCATCTGGGTGGTGGTACGCCCACTTTTTTGACAGATGACGAATTGCACGAGTTGATGGCGATGCTGCGCCGAAATTTCAGCTTTGCGCCTGGTGGCGAATATTCCATTGAAGTCGATCCGCGAACCATTGATGTCAAACGCTTGGATACTTTGGCGGAATTGGGTTTTAACCGTTTGAGTTTTGGCGTTCAAGACTTTGACCCCGAAGTTCAAAAAGCGGTTCATCGCTTGCAGCCAGCAGAACAGGTATTTGCCTTGGTAAAAGCTGCACGGGAGCGACATTTTGATTCTATTAATGTTGATTTGATCTACGGTCTGCCCATGCAAAGCCCAGAGTCTTTCGACCGCACTTTGGCGCAGATCAACGAGCTGCGACCCGATCGCATCGCTTTGTACGCTTACGCGCACTTGCCAGAACGGTTCAAACCACAGCGACGCATTGATACGCTCGAGTTACCGAGCGCTTCGGCCAAAGTGTCGATGCTGTCGCATTCGATGGATGCTTTGTTGAACGCAGGCTATGTGTATGTGGGTATGGACCACTTTGCCTTGCCTAACGACGCACTGGCTGTTGCTAAACGGCAAGGACGCTTACATCGTAATTTTCAAGGCTACAGCACCCAGCCGGATTGCGACTTGATTGGTTTGGGCGTTTCCTCGATTGGCCGCATTGGTGCAACGTACAGCCAAAATGCGAAGACGCTGGATGACTATTACGATCATCTCGACCAGGGTCGTTTTCCTGTGGTGCGTGGCATAGCGCTGTCGCGGGATGATTTGCTTCGTCGTACCGTCATCATGGCGTTGATGTGCCAAGGCCACCTGATGTTTGAATCTATTGAGTTGGCATTTTTGGTGGATTTTAGAAGCTACTTTGCCGCTGAACTGGAAACACTTCATAAGCTGGAAGAGCAGGGCTTGGTTGTCGTGGATTCAAGCGGCATACAGGTGACTGACATGGGCTGGTTTTTTGTACGTGCAGTTGCCATGTTGTTTGACAAGTATTTGCAGACAGACCGTAACCGAGTCAGGTTTTCGAAAATCATTTGACGAAATCTTTTAATTCCGTTAGTTTCCGTTAGTATTTGGTACATGCAATCCTCTCTCGCCATCACGGCGCTTGTCATGGGCTTGGCGGGTGGCCCGCACTGTATCGCTATGTGTGGTGCTGCGTGTGCGGGTATAGGGCAGGCAGCTGGTGTGAATAAAAACTCAGCCATGTGGACGTTTCAAGCCGGGCGCATCATTGGCTACTCTGCTTTGGGCGCCCTGGCTGCGGCATCTATGCAAGGTTTAGGTTGGTTAACCGTTCAATCGGCTGCTCTCAGACCCGTGTGGACGCTGTTTCATGTGGCGACGATGTTGCTGGGGCTGCTGTTGGTTTGGAAAGCGCGTCAGCCCGTTTGGTTGGAAAAGGCAGGTCGAAAAATATGGTCAGGCGCACGTGCTTTGGCCGCTGGCAAGGGCAAGGGCGCACCCTTGGTTATTGGCGCATTGTGGAGTTTTTTACCCTGCGGCTTGCTTTATTCTGCGCTACTCGTGGCTAGTTTGACGGGCAAAACTACTGACGGTGCTATCGTCATGGCGCTGTTTGCTGTGGGAACCAGCGTTTCCATGATGGCTGGGCCATGGTTGTGGTTACGACTGCGTGGGCAGAGTAACGGCAATTGGGGTGTGCGTTTAGCTGGATTGGCGCTTGCTGCTAGCTCTGCTTGGGCGCTGTGGATGGGTTTTATGCATGACACAGCGCCTTGGTGTATCACTCCAGCCTAGTTAAAGCACAGTTTGGTTTAGCTGCCACGAGTGATTGGCATTTCCACTTCGCGCGGGTTGGCTGAATATTTGCCCAGTTCCAGCTTGGCGATAGAGTTGCGGTGCACCTCATCTGGGCCGTCAGCAAAGCGCAGCGTACGTGCATGGGCATAGGCCATTGCCAGCGGGAAATCATCACACATACCGCCGCCGCCATGTACTTGCATCGCCCAGTCAATGACCTGGCAGGCCATGCTTGGCGCAACCACTTTGATCATCGCGATTTCGTTTTTGGCAAACTTGTTGCCACCCATGTCCATCATCCATGCAGCTTTCAACGTCAACAGGCGCGCCATGTCGATTCTGCAGCGTGCTTCGGCAATGCGCTCTTGCGTCACGGTTTGTGATGCCACGGTTTTGCCAAAAGCGGTGCGGCTGGATGCGCGTTTGCACATCAGCTCCAGTGCGCGTTCCGCCACGCCAATCAGGCGCATGCAGTGGTGAATACGGCCAGGCCCTAAACGGCCTTGCGCGATTTCAAAACCACGGCCTTCGCCCAGCAAAATATTGCCAACGGGTACGCGCACATCGGTAAACGTCATTTCCATGTGGCCGTGCGGAGCATCGTCGTAACCCATCACGCTGAGCGGGCGAATGATGTTGATCCCCTTGGTGCCTGCCGGTATCAAAATCATGCTTTGCTGCGAATGGCGAGGTGCTTCAGGGTCGGTTTTGCCCATGGTAATGAAGATTTGGCAACGTGGGTCGCCAGCCCCTGAAATCCACCACTTGCGGCCGTTGATGACGTATTCGTCGCCTTGTCGTTCAATGCGGGTTTCGATGTTGGTCGCGTCAGACGAGGCCACATCAGGCTCGGTCATCGCAAATGCAGAGCGAATTTCTCCGTCTAGCAAGGGTTTTAACCAGCGCTTTTTATTTTCCTCAGAGCCATAGCGTGCAATCGTTTCCATGTTGCCCGTGTCTGGCGCGGAGCAGTTGAACACTTCGCTGGCCCAAGGCACCGCACCCATGATTTCAGCCAGGGGTGCGTATTCTTGATTCGTCAAACCCGCGCCGGTGTAGCCTGATGCTGATGCACTGTCTACTGGCAAAAACAAATTCCACAGCCCTGCAGCTTTGGCTTTGGGTTTCAGGCTTTCAATGGTTTGCAGCGGTGTCCAACGCTTGCCAGCTTGGGTGTTGGCTTCTAGCTCAGCTGCGTAGGCTTTTTCTGCGGGGTAAATGTGGTCGTCCATAAACTGCTTTACTTTGGCTTGCAGTTCTTTTGTTTTGGGTGAGTAGTCAAAATCCATAATATCTTCCTAGGTTGGCTCAGTAGTTGTTGTGAAAAATGCTTCGATAAATTGGTTCACAATCGATTCAAACTTGCTGGGCAAATTCCCAGCCCATTTGTGCCAGTTGCCTGGCACCTGCGCCCGAACTTGCGGCTTGCGCACTTGATGCCGTGCCAGCTTCCACGCGTTTGGCAATGCCTTGCAAAATGGCAGCCAGTCTGAACAAGTTATAGGCCATGTAAAAGTTCCAATCAGCCTTCAATTCTGCAGGTGTACACAGCTTTGTGCTGTCGCAATAGCGACGAATGTACTCAGCCTCGCTAGGAATGCCCAGCGCTGCTAAATCCAGCCCGCCAATGCCACGAAACGATCCCGGTTGAATATGCCATGACATGCAGTGGTAGCTGAAATCCGCAAGCGGGTGACCCAGTGTGGACAACTCCCAATCCAACACCGCAATCACACGCGGCTCAGTGGGGTGAAACATCAAGTTGTCTAACCTAAAGTCGCCATGCACGATGCTGATTTTGGAGGCATCCAATGCGCTGGCCGGAATATGCGTGGGCAGCCAAGCCATCAGTTCATCCATCTCAGCGATGGGCACCGTGATCGATGCGTTGTACTGGCGCGTCCAGCGGCCAATTTGGCGTTCAAAATAATTGCCCGGTTTGCCGTAGCCGCTCAAGCCTTGCTTTTCAACATTCACTTTGTGCAATGCTGAGATAACGCGGTTCATCTCGTCATAAATTTCACCACGCTGCGCTTGTGTCATTCCTGGCAAAGATTGATCCCACAGCACGCGGCCGTTCATGCATTCCATCACGTAAAAAGCGCGGCCAATCACGGCTTCGTCTTCGCACAGGCAATACATTTTTGGCACGGGCACATCCGTGCCTTGCAAACCGCTCATGACCGCAAATTCGCGCTCAACAGCATGGGCAGATGGCAGCAGCTTGGCCACAGGGCCGGGCTTAGCCCGCATTACGTAGCTCATACTGGGAGTGACAAGCTTATACGTTGGATTGGACTGCCCACCTTTGAACATTTCAACGGTGAGTGGACCTTTGAAGCCGACTAAATGTTGGTCTAAATAGTTACTCAGCGCGGTAACGTCAAACAAGTGTTTTTCCGACACTTCTTTGGTCCCGACAAAATGTTCAAAATTTGACATTATTCCTCCGCTACTGTTATTTTACCCAGCGCCACACGGTCGCGTATCACCAAACCTGCCGGTTCGATGCGCAGCACGCCATCGCGCTCCATGGCTTTGAGTTCTTGGTTGACGCGCTGGCGCGACGCACCCAGCAGTTGCGCCAGCTCTTCTTGCGCCAGCTGCAGGCTGATGCGCATTTCTGCACCATCAGCCAAGTTGGGCACGCCATAGCTGCGCACCAAATGCACCAATTGCTTGGCCAAGCGGGCGCGCAACGGCAAAGTGTTTAAGTCCTCCACCAAGCCGTACAGCTGGCGAATGCGCCGCGCGTGCAGGCGCAACAATGCTTCGTACAACTCGGCGTGAATCGCCAAAATCTTCATGAAGTCGGCTTTGGCAACGCACAAAATCGTCGAATCACCATGCGCGTAGGCATCGTGCGTGCGCCTGTCGCCATCAAAAATAGACACATCGCCAAACCAAATACCGGGCTCGACATACGTCAAAGTGATTTGTTTACCAGATACCGAGGTCGAGCTCACCCGCACTGCGCCTTTGGCGCAAGCTATCCATGACTCGGGCGGTTCTCCGCGCGCAGTAATCAAGTCGCCATCACGGTAACGCCGAACATAAGCGCAGCGCAAAATGTCGTGCCGCAGCGAAGGGGAGAGCGACGAAAACCAACGCCCCGAGTTGATCGCTTCACGTTCTTCGATGGTAAGAATAGGTTCGTCCATGGGGCTGTGTGCTAATTTCAGTAAAGTTGATTGCTTCAATGCATTGTCGCTTAGTGGCAGCTCGGGTTTATACCAAGTGTCGCTTGCGCGTCAAGAACGCTGAAATACGCTTAAGTTAACGCATTCACAGCTTGCTAACCGGACTTCAAAGCTGAAAGTAAACCCATCCCTCGCTATTATTCACTTAACAACTGATGGCGTGTGCCAAAGCAAACATTTACACTCTAATTTTCGAGCAGAAAAATAGCGTAAAAAATGCGCTCCCAGGGGTTTTACATGTCACAACAACTCACAGGATTCAAGCCGGCAAAGTTTTGCATGCTGTTGCTGCTGAGTTTGATATTGGCTGCCTGCGGCGGCGGCTCTGGTGAATTGGCCAGCACACCAGCCACACCAGCCACTGCGGCCGCAACCACAAGCACTCCTGCCGTTGCCACAGACAACGACTTTACCTGCAATATTCCCGAGTTTCAGGCAGAATTCCTCGCTTTGGTCAACGCGGCACGTGCCCAAGGTGCTGTTTGTGGTGAAAGCACCATGCAACCCAGTCGGCCTTTGGTCTGGAGCAACAGCTTGGCGCTGGCTTCCAAAATCCATTCTGAAGACATGGCCGTCAATAACTTTTTTGCCCATGAAAGCCCAAGCACGGGCACCCTGCGCGAGCGCATACATGGCACAGGCTATCAATACGAAGAAGCGGGTGAAAACCTGGCCGGTGGCCAAACCACCATTGGTAAAACCGTGAACGACTGGCTAAAAAGCCCAAGCCACTGCGCCAATTTACTGAAAGCAGATTTTTTGGACATGGGTGCAGCCTGTAAAAAAAGTACCGATTCGTACTACAAAACCTACTGGACCTTAGAAATGGCACTTCCTCAGGGCGCACCGCGTCATTGACGACCCTATTGACGATGATTCGGATGACGAGAAAAAAGACTGAGACCAAGTATTAATTTTGTTTGTGTTAAAGGTCAATTGCTAACAAACCTACAAGTTGTTACCTAAAGGCTGTGTAAAGTTCAGCGCTAGCTACAGAAATCAGCGGTGCTAAATGTAAGATGGCGCGCATGATTTTTCACGGCTTTTCAAATTCATTAATATCCAAATCCCTTTTTTCAACCCTCTTTGCCCTCTGTGCTGCACTTCTGACACTAGCACTTGCGCTTTCTGGCTGCATTGGCAGCCCTAGAAGCCAGCACATCGACTACGTTATCTCCCAAAAGCCCCAGCCGCAGTCGCAGCCAATGCCACCTGTGCTGGCCTTGCAGCACATCCAGCCAGAGCAGCATTCACAGCTATTGCATCAACCGCAAAGCAGCTATGGTGACGCTACGTGTACATCTGCCTCTCATTTTCAGTCAGACATGCTCAACCGCGTGAACCGCATTCGTGCTGCAGGCGCTGTGTGTGGCGTTGTGCGCTACCCGCCAACTGGGCCGTTGCGCTGGAACAGCAAGCTGCAGCAAGCCGCTTCTGCGCACTCGCACGACATGGCCGATCACAATTTTTTTAACCACAAAAGCGCCACCAATGGCACCACGCTGTCCGAGCGTCTACGCAGCGTGGGCTACAGATTCCAAACTGCCGGTGAAAACATTGGCGCTGGTCCCGCCACCGTCGCGCAGGTTGTCGACATGTGGGTTGCCAGCCCTGGCCACTGCGTGACCTTGATGACCGCAAAATTTGTAGACTTAGGTGCTAGCTGCAAAAACAATAGCAATTCGTACTACAAAACCTATTGGACGCTGAAAGCCGCAATGCACAGCTAAATGCGCACACATTTATTTTGCATTAACAAACTCGTCTCTAGCCAGCATCTTATTTGCTTAAGGTGCTATCAATATAGTAATTACTTTTGCACTACAAATTTCATGTTGAGGCGCAATGGCGTGTTTTTGAGACGACATAACCTCCAAGGATTTGTAAAAACGTGCTTTCAGTCACATAAGTTTTTCGAATTGTCCTGTAGGATTGCGCCTACATGACAACACACATTTCAAACCCAAACAAAACCAGCTCACAACGACTCGCACGCAGCGCGGCTTCACTGGCTTTGGTCGCTCTGCTAAGCGCCTGTGGCGGTGGCGGCTCAGATTCGGGTAACGACTCCGTGCTTTCAGCCGTTGCAACGGGTGGTGATATCACCTGCGGCATGCTCAATTTTCAGGCCGAGATGACAGCCCAAGTCAACAACGCACGTGCCACTGGTGCTGTGTGCGGTGGCGTGGCTTTTCCGCCAGCCGCTGGCCTGCGCTGGGACACCCAGTTGCAAAACGCAGCCACGGTTCATTCAGAAGACATGGCCAGCCACAACTTTTTTGCCCACCAAAGCCCGACCAATGGCTCAACCTTGCGTGAGCGCGTGCCTGCAGCGGGTTATAAATACAGCTCTGTGGGTGAAAACCTAGGCGCCGGCCAAACCTCAATCGCCCAAGTTGTCACTGAATGGCTGGCCAGCCCCGGCCATTGCGCCACCCTGATGAAGGCCAACTTTGTCGATATGGGCGTCAGCTGCAAGTCCAATCCCGGCACAGCTTACGGCACCTATTGGACCATGGAGCTGGGTGTTCGGTAAAAGCACGTTAAATATATAAAAATATGCCTCTAGCCGGCGTATTATATGTCTAGATTGCTATTAAAATATGGCAATGTCAACGTTAGATAGTGGTTCAAAATAGACTCTATATAAATCAACGAGTTAGCCGATACAGCAACGCTGTTTTCTATGCCTATATTTGATTTCAACAACTAACGGGGCCAAGTAAGCCTCGCGTTAGAGGTGAAGACGGAGTAAGATGAAGATGGCTTTCGTGAAAATTCAACTTATCATTTTTTTAGAGTTCCTTGTTCTTTAGTTCACAATAAGGAAAAATAACGTGCGTTTAATCCGAAGCGGGTTTAATTCCCCGCCCCTTGGGGCGTCCGAAACAGACAGCATCCGCAGGGCACTGTAAAACGAAGATGAGCCGCGAAGCGTGCG
>JAYWCQ010000063.1:0-18457 GCA_043780435.1 Polaromonas sp. | reverse complement strand
CGATGCGTTAATTTCATCTAAGGTAATCGTGCCATATTGCTTAGGATCACGTTTGCCAAACATATTGTGGTTGATGCCATGCAGCATGAGAAATTTCATGATTTTCTTTCTTAAAGTATTAAATTTTTATGCTTGATTCTGTCTATATTAGTCTACCCAAGTCAAAATGTACCATTTGGTTAATTTCCAACATACCGCACCATCGTCTCGATGATGCTGTCCCGTCTCGCTTGGTAATTCGCCACATTTTCTAAAGAATGCTTAAAAATCAAAGAAAACGTGTGGTGGTTGGACACATTGAAAAAGCTCAATGCCGATATCGACATGTGCAGATCCAGCGGGTCCAAATTTGGCCTAAAAACGCCCTGTTCCACACCCCGTTCATACACCTGCTGGACAGCGTGAACCACAGGAATGTTCAAACCCTGAATCGTTTTACTTTGTGCCAAAAACTCGCCCCGGTGGATGTTTTCATTCATCACCAAGCGCACAAAATCTGGGTTGTTCCACTGGTAGTCCACCGTGAAGCCGACCAATTTTCGCAGCGCCGCCTCAGGCCCTAAGTCTTCTAAATGCAGCAGCTGCTCAATCTGCCGAATACGGCGATACGCCTCCTCCAAAACCGCAACATACAAGCCTTCTTTACTGTCAAAATAGTAGTAAATCATGCGCTTGCTGGTTTTGGTGATGGCCGCAATCTCGTCAATCCGCGCCCCGCTCAACCCCTTGGCCGCAAACTCCGCGGTCGCCACCTCCAAAATCCCCGCCATGGTACGTGCAGGGTCATTGGTACGGCTAAGTTTTTCGGCTCTAGCCGGCGTATTTATTACCTGAAATGCTATATTTTTAATAGCAATTTTAGATGCGCTTTTAACCACCAATCTAGACGTTGGTTTAGTTTTTTTAACTGAATGTACTAGTTCGTTCATTTTTGAAGTGTAAATGAATAACAACTTTTGCAGACTAGGATTTACCCTTGCTGCAACTAATCTGGAGGTCTACCGCTTCAACTTAATCTGATTCGGTAAAGGCACCGACCTGCGCAAAACCCCTTCGCTCAGCCATAGCGCTGATTGTCGGGCGCGTTTGGCGACGCTTTCTAGGGGCATTTGCTGGTAGTCGTCGTTGAAGACTTCAAAGCTGTAGTCACGACGGTAGCCCAGTTCGTGCAGCTTCAATGTCAGCGTGGCCGAGGCTTTGCTGTGAACACCTTCACCTGGGAAAACGCGGAAATGGCGGGCGGTGGTGATGCGCTCTTCTACGGTTTTGATTTCGGTCCACATGAAATCTGCCAGTTGCACCAAGAAAATCTTGCTGGGGTCTAGCATTTCCAGGTCTTCCAATGGGGCGTTGGTCGCAAACATGTGGAATGAATCGAAACCCAAACCCAAATTGGGCATATCGGCTTTGCAAACCAAGTCCCACGCTTGTGGGAACTCGTTGATGGAGCGCCCCCAAGACAATGCTTCGTAAGCGATTTTGATGTTCATCGGGATAGCCAACATCGCCAACTTACGCAAATCTTTGACCAAGGCTTCGGTGTCTGAGGTCGCATGTGTGGAGGTGCTGGAACACATCAACATGACGCTGCAATCAAGCGCATGGCACATTTCCAGCATGGACTTGGCGATATCGATTTGTACTCGTGCAAGTGGCCGGACAAGCCTTCAAAATCGCGCAGCACCTGAAAGCCTGTCACCCGCAGCCCGCTGGCTTTGACAGCCACTACGGCCGCTTGCCAACCGCCTGCATGGCCTACCAAATCACGTGCAGCCAGCATGATTTGGCTGTATCCGGCTTCGCGGGTGGCTTTTAGTTTGGCTTCGAGCGGGCCAGCAAATGAGATGGTGTCCATCCCAAAATCATCAATGTTTCCTACAAATTGGCTCATGGCGTCTGATTCTCTTAGGAAGCTGCACGGTCGTCGTGCACCAGCTCAAACGTCACGCTGCCCATTTGTGTTCTGGTCAATACGCCTTTTTTTTTATCATCGGGGTCTTTAGACACCAAAAAATCAACCCCCGCTTTTAAAAGCTGCTCAACCGTTGTAGCGACGTTCGGTGTGCCTAAACCCATACGCTGCAGGCATACGTCGTCTTTGACATTTAGCACGTCCAGCTCTGGCTCTATCAATTGCAAATAGAAATGGTTAGGTGCTGCGCAAAATACGGCCTTTGGTCAAAATGCCAAAGTGCTGGCCAGTGCTTAGCTCGCTGAAGGCAAACAGCTCGCGATAAAACTCAGTCCAATCTTCGGTGCGGTCGTTGCCGATGTATTGAACAATACCAAAGAAATGCAAGCCGGCAACCGCAGGTGGATGCTGGTCTACCGTGGGAATTGGTGTGAAATCAACATCGTAAATAGAGAATTCTTTGTAGCGATCCACAAAATAAATCCGACTCTCGCCCACGCCGTGAACAGCAGGAATGTTCAACTCCATCACTTCAACATTGGTAGGTATCGCCCACGCACCGCGCTCTAAAGCACGCTTGTAAGCGGCTGAAGCATCACGGACGTGTAAAGCAATAGCCACAATGACAGGCTTATCGTTTAACTTTTCATGCGCATTGACGATGACGTTGATATCGCCTTGGCGATACAACAGCACTTCACGTGAACGGTGCCGTGCAATGAGGCGAAAACCCATGGTTTCTAAGATTTGACCCAGCTGCTGCGGCTTGGCCGTTGCGTATTCGATGAACTCAATGCCTTCCATACCAAGTGGGTTGGCACCTTCTTGTATGGCTTCACGATTTTGAGTACTGTAAGAGTATGTTATGGAGGTGGCCATGGTATTCAAAGTATCTATACATGGTGTTTGCTATTTACTAAACTGTAGCTTCTACTGAGGCAGGACGTGCGCCGCCCAAGAACAAATGCTCGATGTTAGGATCCGCCAATAACTCGGATGCCGGCTTGTGCAACACCAAACGCCCTGATTCTAAAGCGATCGCTTCATCAGCAAATTTCAATGCGCTTTTCACGTTTTGCTCCACCATCAGCACGGTCGTGCCTTGGTCTGCCAGCTTGCGCAGCAACTTAAACACGTCTTGCACCAAAATGGGTGACAAGCCGATGGAAGGCTCATCAATCAACAAGACTTTTGGACGCAGCAACAAAGCACGGCCAATTTCTAGCTGTTTTTGCTCACCGCCGGACAGGGCAGATGCTTGGCTGTGGATGCGTTCTTTGACGCGTGGGAAAAATTCCAATACTTCTGGAATACGCTCATGCGTGGTTTTCATGCCGAGTGTGATGCCACCTAGCTCTAAGTTTTGAAACACTGAGAGCTGTCCAAACAAATTACGCCCTTGTGGCACAAAGGCGATGCCTTGCGCGAGTAAATATTTTTGGGTTGCACCGCTAACGTCTATTCCATCCAACAAAACACGTCCTTGGCGTGGTTTGAGCAAGCCGAACAAAGTTTTTAAAACAGTAGATTTACCAGCACCGTTAGGGCCCAATAACAGCGTGATCGTGCCGCGTTTGGCTTTGAACGACAGGTTGTTCAAGATCATGAAGTCCTTGTAGCCCGCAACAACATTGTCAAATTCAATACATGTAGAGTTCGTCATGCTATTTGTCATATTTAGCTTCCTAAATAGGCGTCAAGCACCTGCTTGTTGGCGCGAATTTCAGCGGGTGTGCCAATCGCCATCACTTCACCCTCAACCATCACCATGATGCGGTGGCACAAACTCATCACAAAATCCATGTTGTGTTCAATCACCACAAAGCTGCCTTTTTGCTTTTGATTCAATTCTTTGAGCAAGGTAGAAATTCCGCCCACCAAACTCGGGTTCACACCTGCGCAAGGCTCGTCAAGCAGCACCAAAGCTGGCTCACTCATGAACGCCATGGCGATATCCACCAACTTTTGCTGCCCATAGCTGAGCGTACCGGCTTGCAAATGCGCGACGTGGCGAATACGGAATGTATCAATCAAGGCATCGGCTTTGGCACCTAAACCAGAATCAGTCGGCGCAAACATACGCCCAAACATGCTGCCTTGGTGCTCTTGCGCCGCCACAATCAAGTTATCACGCACGGTCATTTTGGCAAACACTTGCAGCGTTTGAAAGGTACGCCCCACACCCAAGCGGCTTAACTCCAACGGTTCGGCATGCGTGACGTCTTTACCGTTCAACTCAATCGTGCCTTCATCTGGCTTGATTTGACCCAAGACGCTGTTGAACATCGTCGTTTTACCAGAGCCGTTAGGGCCAATGACGCCAAAAATTTCGCCTGGCATGACTTCAAAAGACACACCACCCACAGCTTGAATCGCACCGTAAGCTTTTTTGAGATTGCTGACTTTTAAAACCGGCTTCACCATAGTATTACTCATGACTTTGCCTCCAAAGCAGCACCAGCGGATTGACGTGCTGCATTAGCTTCTTTAGCTTGTCGCTTGGCTCTGATGCGGTCGGGAATGCTCATCAAACCATCCGGCAGCCACACCATCATCATGATGACGACGGCTCCGAAAATTGGCAAATACCAATTTGCCATCGCGGGGAAAACATCACGAATCCACTCAGGCACCACCATACCAACCAAGGCCCCCAGCAAAGGCCCCCAAAAGTAGCCTGCACCACCGACAACGACCATCAAATACATCATGATGGATGCGCCAACAGCAAAGGGTGCAGGCTCAATAAAGTCGACCAAAGACGCAAACAACACGCCAGCAATACCGGCAAAGACTGCGCCAATAGCAAACGATAAAAGTGTGTAGCTGCGCGTATCGATGCCTAAACTTTCTGCACGAATTGGGTTATCGCGCAGGGCTTGGAAGGCTTTACCCCAAGGCGAACGCAACAAACACCACAGCAAACCAATCGCAATAGCGGCAACGGCCAACACAAAATAGTAGTACGGCAAACTGTCTTTTAGCGAGTAGCCAAAGATTTCGGGCCTAGGGATGCCGTTTAATCCAAACGTGCCACCTGTCAACCACTCTTCGTTACGCATCACCAACCAAATAGCGGTGTTAAAGCCCAAGGTTGCGAAAGCCAGATAAATCGTTTGCACACGCAACGCGGGGAAGCCAAGTATCAAACCAATCACAAAACACAAAGCCATAGCCGCTGGCAACCCCACCCACCAGCTGATGCCTGCTTTCATGGCAATAGCCACGGTGTAAGCACCAATACCAAAGAACGCGGCATGCCCGAGTGATTTTTGCCCCGCAAAGCCCACGGTTAAATTCAAACCCATGGTGGCAATCACATAGATCAACCACGTAGTGAACATGTAGATGCCATAATTTTTAAGAAACGGCGGCACAAACAAAATGACCGCCAAAACGAGTAGCGCTAAAAGATGCTTTTTCATACCTTGCGCTCCTCTTTTTTACCGAGAAGGCCTTGTGGTCTAAACAAAATAACAACCATAAAAACCACCAAAGCGACAGCATCTTTGTAGGCCGGCGAGATGTAGGCGGCAGCCAAGTTTTCACTCACACCCACAATCAAACCACCCAACAGCGCACCGCGCGAATTGTTAAAGCCACCAATGATGGCAGCGAAGAAGGCTTTGGTACCCAATGAATCACCCATGTCGAATTTAGCAAGATACACCGGTGTGACCAATAAAGCAGCGACGCATGCCAACACGGCGTTGATGGCGAATGTGTAGAAAATCATGCGCGGCACGTTGATGCCCAAAACCGACGCGCTTTCAGTGTTTTGCGCGACCGCCTGCATGGCACGGCCCGTGACCGTTTTAGACAAAAAGGCTTGCGTGGCAAAAACCACCAGCAGGGCGCAAACGACCGTGCCGACATCGCCCGTGGAAATATTCACACCAGCCACCTTGAATAATTTGTCTGAGAAAAGACCTGGGAATGGATGCGCTTCCGCGCTGTAGCCAGCACGCATGGCATTTTTCATGACAATGGACAAGCCGATACTGGCCACCACAATTTGCATCATGCCGTATTTGAAGAGCGGGTCAACTATCGCTTTTTTGAATGCCCAACCTAATACAACCGTAGAAAGTAGCGCTGTCAATATAAACGCCAATGGCAGCGGTGCGCCACAGGACAAAAAGCCCAGCATCATGAAGGCAGGAAGCATCACAAATTCGCCCTGTGCAAAGTTGATGGTGCCGGCCGCCTGCCACAAGAGCGTGAAGCCCAAGGCTGCGAGAGCGTAAATGCTGCCAGTGGCAAAACCACTGAAAACCAGTTGTAAAAAGTCGGTCATTTTTAAAATCCTGCTAAAAACCTCTTTCAACTTTTGCGGAAGAGAGGTTTATTCACAATCTAAATAGCTTGTTTCTATTACTTGTCTTACTTACTTTTTAGCAGCTGGTTTGGCAGCACCCATTTTTTCATTGACGTTATCAGCATTCAAAGGTGGCAACACCGCTATAACAACTTGCTTGCCGCCTTTAACTTCTACCAAGAAACTTTCGCGGTCCAAGTCACCCTTGTCGTCATAGCCCACGTTCATCAAAACGCCTGGATTTTTGACGGCGCTGATTTTGATGCCCTTCATCGCTGCAGCTACGGCCTTACGGTCAAACTTGCCTACTTTTTCAATGGCAGCTTTCAAGATATAGAGACCGGTGTAACCTTTGATGCCGTTATGGTCGGTTTCATGGTTGAAGTTTTTGTAGTACTTGTTTTTGTAGTTCAAAAGCGCCGGGATAGGTGCATCAGCGGTCAAACCCACGTGACCTACAGCACCATTGGCGGCTTCGCCTGCCAAATCAATGACTTTTGAACCTGTCAAAGTGGTTTCGCCAATAATCGGCTTGTTCCAACCCTGCTTGCGCATTTCGCGCAAAGCACGTGCTGACTCGTCTTCGTTCACATACATGAACATCGCATCTGCATTGGTTTGCTTGGCTTTGATGACGGGTGCGGAAAAGTCAACTTGGCCACTATCCGTCAAAATTTCAGCCACGATTTTTGTGTCTGTATTTGCCAAGGCTTTCTTCATCATTTCCAAGCCGCCCTTACCGAAATCATTGTTCACATACATGATGACGAGGTTTTTAACCTTGGCTTGCTTGTTGATGTAAGCCGCTGCTTTTGGCATTGCGGTCGCTTGCGTGAAGCTGGTGCGGAAAATGTAAGGGTTGCCTTGCATGGTGATATTGGCCGCTTCACCACCTGTGAAGTTAGGAATCTCTGCCTTTTGACTTTCTTTCATACTGACGTTGATAGAGCCAGAGAAAACAGGGCCAAAAATGGCGAAAACATCTTGGTCGACGGCTTTTTTAGTCAGCGCCAAAGCCACGCCAGGCTGTGAGGTCGTGTCATTAGTGGTGGCTTCAATCTTACGACCCAAAATACCGCCATCAGCGTTGATTTCTTTGATCGCCAGTTGCAAACCATTGTTGAACTGGGTGCCTGAGCTTGCACCAGCGCCTGAGAGCTCCACGATGGAGGCCAACTTCACCGTTTGTTGTGCAAATATGGCTGTAGTTGGCGTTATTATTGCCAAAACTGCTATTAATTTAATAGTAAAACGTTTATTCACGAATAGTTCTCCCGATTGTTTATAAAAAGCTAAAAGTCTGAACTGCTAATTCCTTGAAAACCCTGCAGTTTTCCGACAAGTGACTGTACTGGTTTCATCGCATTAAATCTTAACTATTCACCTCAATTCGTACGATAATCGCACAGCAACGTACGTTAATCGCACGAATATAGGGTATGTACCAATCAGTACATTTTTATTGAAATACCGTCTTTTCAAAGGAATAACCACTTGGATGCAGGCCCAAAAAGTCTGGATAAGCGTGATTGGATAGCAGGTCTTGAAAAAGGTCTGCAGCTGATCGAAGCCTTTGACGATGCGCACCCTCGGATGACTTCTAGTCAAGCGGGTGAACGTTGCGGAATGACTCGCACCGCGGCGAGGCGTTATTTGCTTACCTTGACGCATTTAGGCTATGTCGCCACGGACGGTAAATTGTTTTGGCTCACGCCACGCATGTTGAGATTGGGTCAATCTTATTTAGACTCTGCCCGCTTGCCTCGCATCGTGCAGCCTTTTTTGCAACGTGTTGCGGCGGGTACGTCTGAAGTCGCCTATGTGTGTGTGCTTGATGGCGAAGAAATTGTCTATATCGCGCGCAATGGTCTGAATCGAAACATGAATACCGGCCACGTGCTAGGTGCGCGTGTGCAAGCGCAAGTCACCGCCGCCGGCATGGTGTTGTTGTCGATGATGGATCCCAATCGGCAAGACCAGTGGTTTGCCAATCGCAAACTCAAAGCCTACACATCGTTCACCAACACCGATGTTGACAAATTGAAGCAAGAGCTAGCCATCGTTAGGGCGCAAGGTTGGGCCAGTAGCGAACAGCAATTGGAGCTCACCATGCGAGGCGTCGCTGTTCCGCTGATTGATCGGAATGGCGAGCTGGTCGCTGCGCTGAATGTGACCATGCCTATTTCACTAGAAGCCACGGCAGCAGCTGTCAAGCGTGTGCTGCCTGTCCTGCAAGAAACGGCACGCAGCTTGCAAAATTTAATCTAACTTGGATGTATCTTTCAACCCCAGCCAGCAATCTGCGTAATTTGTATCCAGCAAACCCGCATTCATCGCAAACGCTGTAGGCACGAAGCGATATCGGCTTTCAAACATAAAAGCCAACGTGTTGTCCAGTTTCTGCGGCTTCAAATCAGCGTTACTAGCTTTGGTAAAGGCGTCTGAATCTGGCCCATGTGGCACCATGCAGTTGTGCAGCGACGCACCACCGGGCACGAAGCCTTCTTCTTTGGCATCGTATTGACCCTTCACCAAGCCCATGAACTCGCTCATCAAATTGCGGTGATACCACGGCGGTCTGAAAGTATCCTCCGCCACTAGCCATCGCGGCGGGAAGATAACGAAATCGCAATTGGCTGTGCCAGGCGTGTCGGTCGGCGAGGTCAGCACGGTGAAAATGGATGGGTCTGGGTGGTCAAAACTGATGGAGCCTATGGTCATGAAATTGGCTGTGTCATATTTGGACGGTGCCAAATTGCCATGCCAAGCCACCACGTTAAAGGGCGAATGCGGCATCTGCGTCGACCACAAGCTGCCGCCGTATTTTTTGATGATCTCAAAAGGCGCAGAGGCTTCTTCAAACGCAGCCACTGGCGTTTTGAAATCTCGTGCATTGGCCAAGCCATTCGAGCCAATTGGGCCCAGTTCAGGTAATCTGAAATGTGCGCCATAGTTTTCGCAGACGTAGCCACGAGCCATGCCATCCAGTAATGCAACTTTGAAAGCCACGCCACGCGGCAGCAAGGCGACTTCACCGGGTTTTACCGCCAAAACACCCATTTCAGTGGTGATTATCAAGCGACCTTGCTGCGGCACGATGAGCATTTCACCATCGGCATTGACGCAAGCGCGCTGCTCCATCGAACGATTGGCCACATACACGTGTGCCGCCATGCCAGTTTGCGCATCGGCATCGCCATTGGCGACCATGGTGCGCAGGCCATCGACAAAATCGGTAGGCTCGGTGGGAATAGCAACCGGACGCCAGCGCATCGGGTCAGGCGGCGTGGTTATGCCCTGCGCCGCACCCGTGCACCAGTATGCTTGTGCGTAGGGCTTGTAGCCGCCCACCACCACCGACGGCTGGCGGCGGTACATCCAAGTACGGCGGTTTTCAGCGCGTGGGGCGGTGAAGGCTGTGCCTGAAATCAACTCGGCATACAAACCATGCGGTGCGCGTTGCGGGCTGTTGCGCCCTTGCGGTAACGAACCGGGCACGGCTTCGGTGGCGAATTCGTTGCCAAATCCGCTAAGGTAATCCAAGCTAGATGTTTGTTGTTTTGTCATGGTGTTTATTCATGGTGGTTTATAGGCCTTCCATTTTTCTAGCCGCCAGCAAAGCTTCCAGCAAAACAGGCAAAGCACCGATGTGGTTCGCCAGAAGAAGCACCAAGCGTGCGTTAAAAGCTTGGCTTTCTTCTAGCGATAAGCCTTGATGCGCGTTGATCAACGCCTCATAGAAGTCATCTGGTGCGCTTAAATTTGGGGTTGTGATGAGTGACATACCGCTTATTTCAATGCTTTCAATGTTTTGACAACGCCAAGTCGAGCGCTGTCTGCAATTTTGCTGGCGTGAGCTGCCGCCAGCGTGCGCAAACATGCTGGTCTGGGCGCAGCAGATAGGCCGTTCCAGGCTGCATGTCATAGCGCTTAGAGATCAAACCATCGCGGTCGATCAATACATTTGCTTGAGCTAAGTTTGCAGCATTTTTCGGCTGAATATGCATCACGTGGCACGGTGCGTCAAGGTTAACATCAGCGCCATAGACCATCAACGAAAAGTCAGCCCCCAACTGCGATAGCAACCACGACGCGCTGCCATCTGGCAATTGCACAGGTGCATCCAGCGCCACGCTGCCGGGCACCATACGCCCTGCAAACTCATCGCCGTCTGGCGTATTCAATGCAGAACTGTGCAAAGTTGCAGGTACTGACAAACGCCCACTGTTCACCAAAGTACGTGCAAACGGGTAATCCTTAGCCAAGTCCAGCACGGCGTCTCTAAACACGCGGCTGATGGCGCTTTTGGGGGTGATGAAGTCTGTCGCACGGGTGGAATTGCGGATATTTTCATCAGCCGCATATTCACGCTCGCTGGCGTAGCTGTTCAGCAAAGCCTCGGGCGCTTGGCCGCGTAGCATGGCATCCAGCTTCCACGCCAAATTTTCCGCATCCTGAATGCCCGAGTTCGCGCCCCTTGCGCCAAAGGGCGACACGCCGTGGGCAGAATCTCCCGCAAACAACACGCGACCATGGCGAAAGCTGGCCATGCGCTGGCAAGCAAAGGTGTAGACGCTGGCCCATTCGAGCTCAAACTCTGGCGCATTGTCCTTATTTTTTGCCCCATAAGCCAGCAAGGCTTTGACGCGGGGGATAATTTTTTCAGGTTTCTTCTCTTCCTCGGGGTCGGCATCCCAACCCAATTGAAAGTCGATGCGCCACACATTTTCAGGTTGGCTGTGAAGCAAGACACTTTGGTTTGGGTGAAACGGCGGGTCGAACCAAAACCAGCGCTCGATGGGGAACTCGGCGGTCATCCTCACATCTGCTATTAAAAACCTGTCCTGAAACACCCTGCCCGTAGTCTCCAACCCCATCAACTCCCGCACTGTGGAACGCGACCCGTCGCAAGCCACAACATACTGCGCTTGCAGGGTACCGCTGCCTTCGGACGTTTCAACCGTCAAGGTTGTGCCATCGGCGGTTTGGCTGATAGCTGTGACTTTATTCAACCAGCGAATATCAATATTGGGCAATTCCGCAGCCCGCTCCGCCAAGTAAGCTTCTACATAATATTGCTGCAAGTTGATGAACGCAGGTCGCGAATGGCCTGGCTCGGGCAACAGGTCAAAGCCGTACAAAGGCTTGTCTTTTAAAAACACCTTGCCCACGTTCCAAGACACGCCTTTGTCCACCATGCGCTGGCCGCAACCCAAGCGGTCAAAAATCTCTAAGCTGCGTTTTGAGAAGCAAATCGCCTTAGAACCACTTGCGGTGAGCTTGCCTTTGTTCAACAGCACAACGCTTTGGCCACGTTGCGCTAGGTCAATCGCCAAACTCAGACCAACAGGCCCCGCACCAATGATGACAACAGGTAGCAAGCTCATGTACGAATCCTGATTATTGATTCTCTAAAGCTTTCCACATCTCGATATCGCGCTCAGCCGTCCAGATACGCGGATCGGTGTATTTGGTGGCTTCGTCATAAGCACGGGTCACGTCAAACGGCATGCAGTGGTCAAAAATCACCCATTGGCCATAGGTTGGGCGCAATCGGTTCATGGTCTCGCTGTAGACGGTGTTCAGGTCTTTACCTGCTTTGGCACCCGCTTGGACGCTGGCGTAGACGTCTGACACAAACGCGCGCGTTTCGGTCAAACCTTGCGCGACTTGCGCTGGCGTTTGCAACGCTGCACCACGGCCTGGGACGAGTTTTTCGGGCTTCAAGGCGGCAATCGCGTCTAAAGTTGCCGGCCAATCTTTGAAATAAGCGTCACCCGCATACGGTGTCGCACCAAACTCGACCAAATCACCGCTGAACAGGATTTTTTGCTGTGGCAACCAAGCCACGGTGTCGCCCCTGGTGTGGCCACGGCCCAATTGCAGCAATTGCACTTCCAATTTGCCCAGCCAGATGGTCATCTTGCCGGTGAACGTCATGGTCGGCCAAGTCATGCCATCGGGCACGGACTCCACCGCATTGAACAAACGTGGAAAACGGCCAATCTCGCTGGCTTTGTCCTGCTCGCCACGTTCGACAATCAGGTCATACGTATCTTGACTGGACAAAATTTGCTCGGGCTTGTAGGCACTCGCGCCCAGCACGCGCACGGCATGGTAGTGGCTAAGCACCACGTATTTGATCGGTTTGTCGGTCACCTCGCGGATGCGGCGGATCACATCTTCTGCCATCACGGGCGTGGCTTGCGTGTCAATCACCATCACTGCGTCATCGCCAATGATGATGCCGGTATTGGGGTCACCCTCAGCCGTGTAGGCGTAGGCGTTATCTGAGAGTTTGTCGAAACTGACTTTTTTGACGTCCAAATCGGCTTGACTGGCAAATGTTTTCGGTATGGTTTTGGCTTCTGTGTTGCTCATGGATGTTACTCTTGTTGATTTATATATTTTAACTAACTAATTTGTGTATGTCTAATTTTTATCGTATAGTTCTACAAAATCAATAAAACATGCCAAATTCAGAACCAAAATCAAGCCTGCAAAAACCGAGCGCGGGGCAACGCGGCATCCAAAGCATGGAGGTCGGCGGTCAGCTCCTGTTGGCTTTGGCGCAGCACGGCAGCCCAATGCCGCTAAAAGACTTGGCGCGTGATGCGGGTATGGTACCGGCAAAAGCGCACCCATACCTCGTTAGCTTTAACAAATTAGGTTTGATTGTGCAGGACGAAGTTAGCGGTCACTACGGCTTGGGCCCTTTGGCAATGCAGCTCGGGTTGATAAGTTTGCAGCAATTTGACCCCGTGCGACTTGCTTCTCCCATGCTTGCCGACCTAGCAAAACAGATCGGCCACACCGTCGCCCTAGCCGTGTGGGGTAACCGCGGCCCGACGATTGTGCGGATTGAAGAATCACCCCATCTGGTCCATGTCACCATGCGCCACGGCACGGTGATGAGCTTGCGCAGCACCGCTTCCGGGCGCTTGTTTGCCGCCTATTTGCTCGAAGATACCGTGCTGGCAGCGCTTGAGGAGGAGCACGCTTATGAGCTGCGGCACGCCCCTGACGCACCAGCCATGCCGCCGACCATGGACGCCAGCTTCAGCACATTGCTAGAAGCAGTTCGCCAAAACGGCTTGAGTGACGCGGTGAATTTAGTTGTCCCCGGTGTCAGCGCACTGGCCGCGCCTGTGTTTGACGAATCCGGCAAACTGGTACTCAGCCTGACCGCCATTGGCCCGAGTGCGCAGTTTGATGTGGGCTTGAACGGCGGTATTGCGACGACCTTGAAAGCGCTGGGAGGAGACCTGTCACAGCGTTTGGGTTATCGCATTAAAAATTAAAATTTAAACGCTATTATTTTCATAGCTTCACAGGCAATGAATACGCCGGCCAGAGTCGCATTTAACACCTAAAAATACAAAAAGCCGCTAGAACCAAATTCTAGCGTCTTTTTGATGGTTGGATTGAAGGCTTAACGAAACTTGGCTTGCGGAATTGTTTTCAAATCGCCATCCAAAGAGCTCACATACTTGGCAATTTCTTTGAGTTCGCTGTTTGAGAATTGCTTCACCATACCCGCCATCACACCGTTGGAGCGACCGATTTGCGGGTTGCCTTCAGTTTTATAGGCCTTAAGCGCCACGTAGAGATAATCTGAATGCTGACCTGCAATTTTTGGATAGTCAGGGCTGATTGGTTTGGCAAAATTCTCACCGTGGCAAGAGATGCAAGCTGCTTTTTGCAACAAGGCTGCCACTTGCGGACTTGGCTCTCTGTTTGGCTTGGCAGCCAGCGTTGCGCCTTCGACCACACCATGCACGCTGTAGTAAGCGGCTAGATCAGCCATGTCTTGGTCGCTCAAGCTTTCAGCAACACCGCGCATGGTGGGGTGTTTGCGCTCGCCTTTTTTGTAGGCATTCAGTGCAGAAACAATGTATTTAGCACCTTGACCTGAGATTTTTGGCACTTTATAGATTTCTGGGAAACTGGCCTGGTAGCCTGCAATGCCGTGGCAGCCGATACACATGGCGTTTTTGGTTTGGCCCGCTTTGACATCGCCTTTGACGTCTTCAGCTTGTGCAGAGAAACTGGCACCTAAAAGTGCAACGGCAACTGTTGCTGTGGTCACGCAAGAGACAGCAAAAGTGGATACGGAGGTCAACAACTTGTTCATTTTTCGAGCACAATCTAGTGGAATAATCTAAATAATCTAGTTAAGAGCTGAATTGACGCCATTTTGTGTTTTCACGCCTTTGGCATCAGTCAACTTTTCATTATATCCCTGACAAATGCTACTTTCCTGACAGTTTTCACATACCAGACCACTCGGACACACCTTTCATGAAATTTCAAGGCTCCCAAAACTACGTCGCCACCGATGACTTGATGCTTGCCGTCAATGCCGCCGCCACCCTGCAAAAGCCACTGCTGGTCAAAGGCGAGCCCGGCACAGGTAAAACCATGCTGGCGGAGGAAGTGGCCGCCACACTGGGCATTCCGCTCTTGCAATGGCACATCAAATCCACCACCAAAGCGCAGCAGGGTTTGTATGAATACGACGCCGTGAGCCGCTTGCGTGACTCGCAGCTGTCCACCATCGACGGTGGCGAGAAGGTCAAAGACATCAACAACTACATCGTCAAAGGTGTGCTGTGGCAGGCTTTTACGGCAGACCAACCAGTCGCCCTCTTGATCGATGAAATCGACAAAGCCGACATCGAGTTCCCGAACGACCTGCTGCGCGAAATCGACCGCATGGAGTTTTATGTCTATGAGACGCGCCAGCTCATCAAAGCCAAGCACCGCCCGCTGGTGTTCATCACTTCAAACAACGAAAAAGAGCTGCCAGACGCATTTTTGCGCCGCTGCTTTTTTCATTACATCAAGTTTCCCGATGCGACCACGATGCAGCAAATTGTCGATGTGCATTTCCCCGGCCTGAAAAAAGAGCTGCTTAACGCCGCGATGAAGACTTTTTACGAAGTGCGCAACCTGCCCGGTTTGAAGAAAAAACCTTCTACCAGCGAACTGCTGGACTGGCTCAAGCTCTTAGTCGCAGAAGACATCAGTTTAGAAGCTCTGCAAAGCCAGGATGACAAAGTGTCCATCCCGCCACTGGTAGGTGCGCTCTTGAAGAACGAGCAAGATGTAACCCTGTTTGAAAAACTGGTGTTCATGCAAAGCCGTCACCGTTAACAGCCGTTGCTGATTTAAATCATATTCACAGACATATTTATGGCAACTAAAAACAAAGATGGCAGCGAGAAAACGCTCAAACAACTGCTGTTTGAGGGTTTGACCGACTTTATCGGTTTTGCAGTTGGCGCATTCTTGTGCTACTGGGTCGGCACATTTTTGGGCTTGAATATGGCTGTCGCTGGCAACACCAGCAATGCTGGCATCATCGCCGTGGTGGTGATGCTGATTGCCGGTGGCGTCGGCCTCAAAATTGCCCGTCAACTGCGTTAAACGTAAAAACTCATTAATAAACTTTGCGTACTACCATGCGTTCATTTTTAGCCATTCTTTGCTTAGCCTTACTCGCCTCGTGCGGCAGCGGAGGTGATACAGACAACACCGGCAAATGCAGTGCACTTGAGCTCACTGACACCGCTGCAACCGCAAAAATTGTGAACGGGACACCTTGTAGTGGACTGAGTAAATCGCCCGTTGTCGCAGTCCTTAAAAATTTACCTGATGGCAAAACTGGCTTTTGTTCAGGCACCGTGCTTTCACCGAACAAAGTGCTGACGGCAGCGCATTGCCTGGAAGGCGCAGTGAGCATAGATATTTTGTATAGCGTTACGACTGATAATCTTGTATCCGTGACGGCCAGTTCATGGGATATTCATCCTGAATTCAAGGGTTTTTCTGGCGGCGACATCAGGAATGACATTGGTATTATTCATTCACCCGTCTCTTTGCCAGTACCCAACTTGCCCATTTTGACGAGCCGTGCACCCAAAGCTGGTGACAAAGCCAGTATTTTTGGCTATGGCGCGACATCCGGTGGGGCCAGTATTGACGGCAAGCTTCGCGCTGGTGCGATGACGTTATCGGGTGTAGACGGCAACAGTATATTTGCCAGCTACGATGCTAGCTTAAGCAATGTTTGCTCAGGCGATTCAGGTGGCCCCTTGTTGTTTCAAGTGGGCAACCAGCAATCCATCATTGGAACAACCTCTTACGGCACTAAAGTAGATTGCTCTGTCGGTGAAATATCTGTATTTATGAACCTGCAATCGCCTGCAGCGCAAAGCTTCATTCGCAGGGTAGCACCTGATGCCCGGTTTAACTAAGTTTGTAGTTTAAGAGTTCTATGGCATTTGTTGAGCCCATCACCCTTATTGACCGCAACCTGCGTCTAGAGCCGCTGAGTCTGGCGCACGAAGCGGGTCTGCGCACTGCGGCTGCGGATGGCGAGCTGTGGAACATCCGTGTCACGTCCGTGCCTGAACCTGAGCAAACTCGGCAATACATAGCAGACGCACTCACCATGCGCGAAGCGGGTAACCGCTTTGCGTTTGCCGTCATCGAAGACTCAACCGGCAAAGTGCTGGGCAGCACCAGCTACCACGACATCTTGCCCACAGTGAAACGCGTCGAGATTGGCTACACCTGGTACGGCAAAAGCAGCCAGCGCAGCCACGTCAACACCACTTGCAAACTCTTGATGATGCAGCATGCCTTCGAAACCTTGGGCTGCCACGTTGTCGGCTGGCGCACTGACAACTTCAACTTTGCCAGCCAAGCTGCGATTGAGCGTCTAGGTGCTAAAAAAGACGGCATCATCCGCGGCCATGCGCTGCGTCGTGACGGCACGATTCGTGATACCGTGATGTACAGCCTTCGCAACGGCGAATGGCCAGAGGTGAAGGCACAATTGCAGCATTCACTCAATAAGCCCAGACTGCTAAGCTAGTCCTTAAAATAATTGCCATGCTGATCGACTTTTTCTACACCCTACGCAGCGCCAAGCTGCCAGTCTCTGTCAAAGAGTATCTTGACTTGCTGTCGGCTCTGAAAGTCGGCGTACTGGGTCCGAACACGCCTGAAGACGAAGCTGAGCACAGTGACTCGGGCAGCGGCTACGACATAAACGATTTCTACTACCTCAGCCGCCTGATTCTGGTCAAAGACGAGAAACATTACGACAAATTTGACCGCGCGTTCGCTTCGTATTTCAAAGGCGTAGAAGCGATTGCCGACTTCAGCAAAGAGATTCCACTGGATTGGTTGCGTAAAAACCTGGAGTTGAATTTATCGCCCGAAGAACGTGCCAAGATCGAAAAAATGGGTTGGGACGAGCTGATGGAGACGCTGAAAAAGCGTTTTGAAGAACAAAAAGAGCGCCACGAAGGTGGCAGCAAGTGGATCGGCACCGGCGGCACCTCGCCCTTTGGCGCGTATGGCCAAAATCCGCAGGGCATCCGCATTGGGCAAGACAAAAGCCGCAACCGCAGTGGTGTGAAGGTTTGGGATCAGCGCGCCTACAAAGACTACGACGACGGCCAGGAGCTGGGCACGCGCAACATCAAAGTTGCGCTGCGCCGTCTGCGCAAGTTTGCACGGCTGGGCAACGAAGAAGAGCTGGATTTGGACGACACTATCCATTCCACCGCTGCCAATGCCGGCTTTTTAGACATCAAAATGGTGCCAGAGAAGCACAACAACGTCAAAATTTTGCTACTGATGGACGTGGGCGGCACCATGGACGACCACATTCAGCGGGTTGAAGAGCTGTTTTCAGCGTCCAAATCCGAATTCAAACACCTAGAGTTTTACTATTTCCACAACTGTGTCTATGACTTCATGTGGAAAAACAACCGCCGCCGCTTTGGGGAGAAGTTTGACACTTGGGACATCATCCGCAAGTACAACAAAGACTACAAGCTCATTTTCATCGGTGACGCTACCATGAGTCCGTACGAAATTTTGCAGCCTGGCGGCAGTGTGGAATACAACAATTTAGAGGCCGGCGCTGAATGGCTGCAACGCTTGACCAACGCCTTCCCCAAGTTCGCCTGGATCAACCCCGAGCCGCAAGGCGTGTGGCAATACCGCCAAAGCATCGCGGTGATTCAGCAAATCGTGAATCAACGCATGTTCCCGCTGACGATCAAAGGGCTAGAAGAGGCGATGCGACTGCTGAGTAAGTAAATGAGTCAGTAAGTAGGCACTACAATCCCAGCTTCCCCTTGTAGTTCAACGGATAGAACGAGTGCCTCCTAAGTGCTAAATACAGGTTCGATTCCTGTCGAGGGGAC
>JAYWCQ010000062.1:0-5720 GCA_043780435.1 Polaromonas sp. | reverse complement strand
AGCAGGGTCCAAATGGTGGTTTGCAAATGCAGTTTCAAGACGTTCACTCCGGTTATCCCCTCAAAGGTGAGGGGGTGAAAGTAACGTCCTGCCAGTGACCTCCGAGCTACTGGTTCGCCCAGGTCAGCACATCAATTTACGGTGGCCGCGGTGGAGCAGTTTGACTGGCCATAAGTGGAGCACTTTGAGTGGCCATCGGGGTACAGACACATGATGTGATGGCCATGATCGCCAAACAGGGCGTTATGGGGAAGCGGGAACCTGGGTTGACCGCGTTTATTGGATCGTGATATAGGTGAGTTGCCGCTGGTGCTTAAGCGATAGCAAAACGACTTCAGTATCTGAATGGGCGTAAAGCACGACGTGTGATCCGATCACGTATTCGCGCAAGTGCGGCAAGCCGGCCGACTGTGCCAACTGCTGCACAGCGGCCAAACGCAGGCTGGACTGTGCCGAGTTCGGCTTCAGGAAACGCGCGGGGCGCCCGGCGGCTGGCGACCACGCCAGTAACGTTTTCATTTCCCGCAAATCGCGTTTGAGTTGCGCAAGACGTGCTGGCGCACTGGCAGCGTCTTGCTCCACCATGAAAGCATGGACTGCCAGCAGGCAGTCGGCGAAGTGAGGGGCAGCGCCGACCTGGGCGCTGACTCGCCTTTCAACGGAACGCGCCATCACCCGGCGAGTAATTCATCGAGTTCAGCCGATGACATGCGTTTACCGGCGATCACCTGTCCAAGAGCGGTTTCGGCCTCGGTCAGCAAAATCAGGCCTGCAAGCTCCAGCTCCAGAGCGTGGTAGTAATCGAGCTTTCTGGCGTCCACCAGTGCGACGTAGCTGGAGCCATTTTTAGTAAGCACCTTCTCGGCCCCGCTACCCACCACGTCTTCGGCAAGCTCAGTCAATCGGGCCCTGGCTTCGCTGATGGGGATGATGTCACTGGCACGCAAAGTCATACCGTAATCCTTAACGTATTTGTTAACGTTTATTGTATTCCTCGAAGACGTGTTTCAGTTGACGCCACCGAAGATGCGTACACCTCAAGCCCGCACGGGCTTCTTGCGCGGCTCTGGCAACTCAGTCCGTACGTAAACCGCCAGATCGTGAAGCTCGCATTGGAAAAAGTGGCACAGCCGGTCCAGGTTATCGGTGGTCGTGTTGTATCCGGTCGGGCTGTTCATTTTTGACAGCGTGACCCGGTGAATGTGGGTCGCGAGGGCAACGTCCTCAAGCCGGACGCGGCTGCCGCGCCGATAGCTCTCCTCCGCCAACAATTCTTTTAGTCGAAATCTGATCATTGCGCGAGACTACAAGAAATTTATACACTGTCTTTGTTGTGTTAACACATCATAAACAATTTAATTACAACATAATTAGAAAAGATGCGTTTACACTACATTGAACAAGCGGCGTAAGAGAAAAGCGGATGCTCTGACGGCTGAATGTGGATTGAACAACTCTTCAAAGGGATGAAAAAATGAGTCAAATTCGCACTGGATGGACAGATCTCTACGTTGCCCAAGTGCTGTGGGCAAAAATGCTGGCCCAAAGCCATGGATGCCAGATCGGCATTGCCCCACCCAGCGCCCAAAGCGTCGGACTGGTGCCAGAAAATGCGCCAGAACTCCACAGCGACCTGCGCGAGGAGCTTGGGCGCCTTGCAAATCGTGTACAACTGGTTGCAAACTGCACCTGTGACGTATGCGGCAAACACGCTTTCGCAGGCACACGCTGCATCCAACATCGGGACGCACCTCCATCCTGCGATTCCGCCGACATCGACGAAATCTGGAATGCCACCGATAACCCGATGCAGGCGCTGGAACGTATGGCCAGCTTTAACGGTGCGGGCGCAGCTAAGGCTTGGATTTGGCAGATTGCCCGCAACTGTCTGACTGACCATCAGCGGAAAATTGGAACCATGGCGAACCATGAAACCGCCGTGAACGACGAACAATGGGAACACTTGGAAAACACTACCGCCGATCCGAACGCTGCAATCTGCAGAACCGCAGGCTCTGTGGATGAATGTGTGAGCGCCGGCCTGGAATCCTTTGGCAGCCGAGAGCCTGAACGTGCCTTGGTGCTCCTCTTGCAGATGGATTGCAGTTTACGCATCAACTGCGATCCTGCTTCAGAGGGGAAACCCTATCGAGACCTGCCGAAAACGGGCCTGATCCGCCACAAATTCCACAGGGAATTACACCAATGCATCACCGCGCAATCGCTAGGAACAACCGCGTGACCATCGCTCACGCTCTGCACTACATTCGTTTTGGGCCGGGTTTGCGACATGAATACCCTTCGGGTATGGGCATGGCTCATGCGGCGATATGGTATGAGTCATATCGCACAGGCCACGGAAGCGATCCCTGTTGGGGTGTGGCGCGCCATGTATTCGATTTTTGGAGAAGAGCTTCGCCACGGCGGAGACTTCCGCTTGATCGCACTCGCAAATCAATTCGACGCCGAGGATGCAGCCAAGGCTGCCTCAGATGCAATCGGAGGGGTACTAAATGGGGCGCGTTGAAAAAATGCTGTTGAACTTTTGTCGCGGCGACTGGGCTGTTGCCGACTCGCTTACGCGCGGACGCTTGATTGAAAAAAGGCTTGCGTCAGGCACTTGGGCGCCCATGGCAGCCGTTGTCGCGCCGATGGTCTGGCGGTGCTTTTACGCACGACACCGGGATGCCATGCGTGAGTGTGCCACATGGAGCCGGACTGCCGCACGGCTGCTGGCCCAAATCGAGGCAGAGGATGCATCCGCTGAAGCAATGGCCGCCATCAATGGAATTCTGAATTAACAAACTGGGGAGTGCCCATGCACCACCGGATCTTCGCGGCCCTGCGCCAGGTGTTTTTATAAAAGGGGTCAGCCGGTGCAGCACTTAAAAATGTTTGAGCTTTTGGAATTCGGGAGCATGCGCGGGGTGCGATCGCTGCGCCTGCTGCGCTGCCAGCGCGCGGCGAGAATAAACCGTGGCCGAATCGATGCTTTTATTGTCAGAAAAATCCACGCACCATCAGAGGAGTTGCTTGCCGCAAGGTCGTTTTGGTGCGATTACATTTCGAAAATCGACGCCGAGATGGCGAGGCGGGCAATCGAGTCAATTTTTGAAAGCTAAAAAAATGTACGAATCGGCATTAAACAAGATCGATGATATGAAAAAGGACATTGCGCGCGGGGATGAAGTAGCCCTGTGCATGCACGCGCTGGAGCTTTCGGTGCGCCTGGGCGGAGATGAAGTGGCCGAGCCCCTTGTAAATGCCTGCCGCAGCAGCTACCGAGATGGCCGCATTCATGCAAATGTGAGCCTGGAATTGGACGAATTGTCAAAAAAGCTCGCTGCCCCATTTACCGCCCCAAAACCGTGACCCACCAAACAAAAAAGCCCCGTTTCAGAGTAGAAACGGGGCTTTTTTGTTTGGTGGGCGCGAATTATCACAGGACCCCCTGAAATCCCCCTGAATCCCCGATAACGCACCGGATAACGCACCAAAAATGAACTTTGATTACACCCCGCCGAGCCGCGCCGCGATATGCGTACAGTACCTGCACGTAGTGCCCGATATGCACGCCTGGTCCGAAATGTGCCTGGCGGCCACGGCCGAAGAGGGCGCGGGACCCATGGCTGTGGCTGCGCGGCTCCCCCTCCCGCTTGGCCACCACCCCGATGTCAGAAAAATAATGCGGTTGGCCGCTAAATCACACTTAATTTATTTTCAGCTTGTCGGCCGGCTATGAATGCCTTGTCACCGACCGCCGTATAGGATCCATTCCATGATCGGCATATAGGATCCAGTTTGTGACCGGCGTAATGGAGCCACGGCGTGATCGCCGTAATGGATCCATTTCATGGTCGGCGTATTGGAGCCAGTGACAGGGCGTTGAGCGATATCTCCGAGACCCTGTGTCATCTCTGTCGGCGCCGACGCAAAACTGACCCCCATGTGCCGACTTTTGACTGACCCACCATGATGGTCCGTAATCCCGCGCCCATCAACGATTTCAGACGAATCGCGCTGGGTCACGGAAAATCGGCAGCCCGGGTCAATTTAGCATCGGCGACAACACCCGACGGACCTAAAGCCCGAGTCGATGCCGACTTGCATGGCCCTGCCAATATAGGATTTGATCGAAGTGACCGGTTTTCACACGAATCTTACCCACGGGCCTAATCCACCAACGCCTTCAGCAGCGCATCCCGTGCGTCCTGGTAAAACTCAATATCCAGCTTGGTCGCCATGTCGTCGGACAGGTCGAACAACTGCTTGCGACATGCCACGGGCAGCAACAATGATTTGGCACCCTTCTCTATCGCCAACTCGGCCAGGGTCACGGCGTTGTGCACGGGCTCGATGGTGCCACCCAACGTAACCTCACCGACCACCACGAGGCCGCCCCTGACTGACTTGCGCAGCAGCGCACTGGCCAGGGCGATGAGTGATGCGACGCCGGTTTTTGCGCCTGTCTTGGCGGCATCAAAACCTCGTATTTGCACTGAAAACTCATGAGCTCGCGGGTCGCGGTCACCAACCAGCTGGGTGGCGCGCGCATAAAGGTTCTGTTCTGCGCAGCGAATGGACTCTTTGAACGGTGCCGGCACCGGGTTGTTCAATACCCGCACGCCGCTTCCGGGGCCCTCAGTCACTTCCAACCGGAACAAGCCGGGATGTTCTTCCTGTCCACCAGGGCTCAGTGTCCAAATCTGGCCGCATTCCAACGGCTCGTCACCAATACCGCTCTGGCTTTGCAGCTCGGGGGTGGAAACAAATTTCTCCACGCCCTCGGTACCAATCGTGTAGCTGAAGTGGGTGTTGCGAAACTCGGCTGCCCCGATGCGTTTTTGCTGCTCTTTCACGCGGCGGCGCACTTCCAAAGCCAGGCGCACGGCCCATTCAAGGTCTTCATCACTGACCTGGGCACTCTCGTCTGGGTAAATTAGCTTGAGCAGGCCGCTGACGGTTTTATTGACGCCATTCAGGTCTCGACCTGACAGGGCGCCACCCCAGAACACCCGCCCCTGCAAGGTCGCAACCCGGCTTTGGCCGCGTAGCTGGGTGAAACACTCTGACAAGAAGTCGCTGACCAATCCGAAATGGTTGGTGAACATACTGGGATTGAGCTTGGGCACGTCCCAGCCCGGCAGGAAGCAGTGAATACGGTCCATGAAGGCGGTGTCGTCGCGCATCTCTGGCGGCAGGGGGCTGAACAGGTGGCCGACACGCTGCTGGTGTTCCACATCGACTTCAAAGTTTCCGACGAGCACTATGGAGCCATCGGCACGGATGCTCTCTTTACCGCGCGAAAACTCCCCGCTCTCCATGTAGCCCTTCATGATGTTCACGCCGTCCTTTTGGTCGAAGGACACCCCGGACACCTCGTCGAAACAGACCACGTCGTACTGGCACACCAGGCCACGCTGCCCGTTGGCGTTGTTGACAAACATGCGCGCCACGCTGGCCTTGCCGCCTGAAATCAGATGGGCATAAGGCGAGACCTGCTGAAACAGGTGCGACTTACCTGTGCCACGCGGGCCGAGCTCCACCATGTTGTAATTGCGTTCCACAAAGGGCACCATGCGCAGCAGCAGCGCATCCTTGGCGCGTTCACTCAAGTCCGCTGGCTCAAAGCCTACGCTGCGCAGCAGCACATCACGCCACTCAGCGGTACTGAAACTGGCTCGCCCCTTGGCCAAGACCGTGAGCACTTCGCGTTTTGA
>JAYWCQ010000061.1:0-32443 GCA_043780435.1 Polaromonas sp. | reverse complement strand
AATGCCGCAGCGCAGAGTCTAGTTGGGACATACAAACTCATTTCGTTTACATCGAAATTTGAGGATGGCACCTCTTACGATTTCTTGGGAGCGCTGCCGGTTGGCTATTCGGTTATTACACCCAAACTTTTTACGTCGATTCTTGTTTCCGCGGATAGAAAGGCAGGCAACACTGCGGACGCAAAGTTAGCGCTTTTCAATTCAATTATTGCTTATTCTGGGCCTTACACGATTGAAGGCTCTAAACTAATCACTAGCGTAGAAGTTTCCTGGAACCAGGCTTGGACAGGTACAAAACAAAGCCGCAACTGGAGCGTCGAGGGCGACAAATTGATCTTCATCACTGATTGGGCGCCATCGGTAAAGGATCCTTCCAAAAAGGCGAGCGGTCATCTCGTGTGGCAGAAAATCGAATAGAGCACGAATCAGCTCCCGTTGACGCCAAACAGCGCCGACGTTAAAGACCGCTTTGGAGCGCGGGCCAGGACCGCTATGTCTCTTTAGCCGAAATTTCAATTTGCGTCTGCAATGGGCAAAAGAAGCCAGCTTTGCCAATAAGTCCTATAACGCCCGTACTGAAACCGTGCATGAAAAGCCTAGTTATCGGACTCCATGGTCAAAGCGTCAATTTTGCTTAGTGCCTATGGTGCGTTACTTTGAACCGTGCTGGGAAACGGCTAAGGCGGTGAATTGGGCGATCAAGCGCATGGACAACGAGGTTTATACCTGCGCTGCGATTTGGGACACTTGGACGGATAAAGCTACGGGTGAAATATTAGATTCATTTTCCATGCTGACCATTAATGCAGACGATCACCCGATATTGGGGCGAATGCAAAGAGTAGGGGACGAAAAGCGAAGTCTAGTCGTGGTGAATGAAGACAGGCGCGAAGCTTGGATGACGGCTACGAAGCAAACCGATACAGAGGGATTTTTAACCCCGATTGATGTAGCGGTGTTTATGGGAGAGCCTGAGACTGCTACGATGATTTGAATCTATGGGGACTTTACAAATTCTTATGAACCAAGACGGTACAAAAGTCTGTACTGATGGCTACATGGTGGCTACATGAAGCTATAAACAAAAAAAGCCTGCTATTGATTAAATAGCAGGCTTTCGTTTATTTATATGGGGTGGCTGATGGGGCTCGAACCCACGACAACAGGAATCACAATCCTGGACTCTACCAACTGAGCTACAGCCACCGCAAGCCTTCGATTATAGCCTTAGTTCTCGCCGTTCACCATCACCAGCTTACCTTTTACGGCTCGGGAGCTCATGTGAGCGTAGGCTTCTTTGAGTTCGGACATGGGCATGGTGCTGTCGATGACGGGTTTGATGGTGCCTTTGGCGTACCAGATGGCCAGTTCGGCCATCATGGCGGCGTTGGCTTTGGGTTCTTTTTTGGCAAAATCACCCCAGAATACACCGACGACGGAGGCGCCTTTGAGCAGCATGAGGTTGAACGGCAGTGCTGGAATCGGGCCCGCCGCAAAACCAACCACCAAATAACGACCGCGCCAGGCGATGCTGCGGAAGGCGGGCTCGGTGTATTCGCCACCTACGGGGTCGTAAATCACGTCTGGGCCTTTGCCATCCGTCAACGCTTTGATGCGTTCGCGCAGGTTTTCAGTGGCGTAGTTGATGGTTTCATCGGCGCCTATGCTCTTGCACAGGGCGCATTTTTCGTCGCTGGAGGCGGCGGCAATCACTCGAGCGCCCATGGCTTTGGCGATTTGAATGGCGGATGTGCCGACGCCGCCTGCAGCGCCCAAAATCAGCACCGTTTCGCCTGCTTTGAGCTGCGCGCGGTCAACCAAGGCGTGGTACGAGGTGGCATAAATCATGATGAATGCTGCCGCATCCACGTAAGAAAAGCCCGCTGGCAGCGGCATACACATGGCTGCAGGTGCAAGGGTGTGCGTACCAAAGCCACCTGTACCGCTTAAACAAGCCACGTTTTGGCCGACTTTGAGGTGCGTCACGCCCGGGCCGACGGCTTCGATCACGCCGGCGTATTCAGATCCGGGTACAAAGGGCAGGGCGGGCTTGTGCTGGTATTTGTTCTGAACGATCAAGATGTCGGGAAAGTTCAGGCTGGCGGCTTTGATCTGTATCAGTACTTGGCCTTCGGCAGGTACAGGTGTGGGGAGTTCTTTCCAAGTGACAGCATCAATACCGATCGGGTTTTCACAAAGCCATGCGTGCATAAGATTTTTCCTAAAAATAGCATTAAATATCACATCAAAATGACATGATAGCGGTCAATCTATACCGATTCTGTCTCTGCAGCGACCTACAATGTGTTATTAACTTTTACATCTATGAAAATACTCATTTCAAACGACGACGGCTACCAAGCCCCCGGCATCGTGGCTTTGTACGAGGCGCTTAAAACGATTGCCGATGTTGAAGTGGTCGCGCCAGAGGTGAACAACAGCGCTAAATCCAATGCGCTGACACTGCATTCTCCCTTGCATGTAGAAACCGCCGCGAACGGTTTCAGGTACGTCAACGGCACACCAGCGGACTGTGTGCACATTGCGCTGACGGGTTTGCTGGGCTACAGGCCGGACATGGTCGTCTCTGGCATCAACAACGGTGCGAATATGGGGGACGACACGATTTACTCTGGCACCGTGGGTGCGGCGATGGAAGGCTATTTGTTTGGCGTTCCGGCGATTGCGTTTTCGCAGGTCAAAAAAGGCTGGGAGTATATTGATGCTGCCGCGTTGAAAGCTAAAGAAATTGTGGCGAATTTGATCAAATTGAGGGAGGCGAATTTAACTGCGCCACCGTGGTTGCTCAACGTGAATGTGCCCAATTTACCGTTTGACCAGCTCAAAGCGACCAAAGTGTGCCGCTTGGGTGCTAGGCATGCCGCTGAAAAAGTGATTACCCAAACGACACCACATGGCCGCACCATGTATTGGATAGGCGGGGCTGGCCCTGCGAAGGATGATTCAGAGGGCACAGATTTTCATGCCACCATCCTCGGCCATGTGGCTTTGACACCGCTGAAAACGGATTTAACGAACCATGAAGCTTTGGCTACTTGGGTACAGCAGACCTCCCAATTTGTGAAGCCATGAACGGTAAATCTCTTGTAAAACCTAGTTTTCCGGCAAAAATGGATTTGTCGGTGGGCGCGGGCGTGAAAACGCATCCGCAAAGACCAGCCGTACAGATCGTGCAACCCGTTAAAACAAGCAGTGCTACGAGGCCGCAGCTTGTGGTGCCAGCAAGTCCACAGGGCTTGGGCATGGATTCCAACACCTTTCGCGCACGCATGGTGAGTAAATTAGCCAGCCACGGCATCTCCGATGCACGCGTGTTGAATGCCATGCAAGCCACGCACAGGCACAGTTTTGTCGATACCGCTTTAGCAAACCAAGCCTACGAGGACACCAGCTTGCCGATTGGCTGGGGGCAAACGATTTCAAAGCCAAACGTCGTGGCGCGCATGATTGAACTCTTATTTGAAGGCAAAACGGGCCCCTTGGGCCGAGTTTTAGAAATCGGCACGGGCTGCGGCTACCAAGCTGCCGTGTTGAGCCATATCGCGCAAGAGGTTTACAGTATTGAGCGGATCGCGGGTTTGTACGAAAAAGCACGCGAAAATTTCAGACCATTTCGCATCAAAAATACGCATTTGTTGTTTGGCGATGGCATGATGGGTTTCCCCAAGGGTGCCCCTTATACGGGGATCATCGCCGCAGCGGGGGGCGATGCTATTCCGCAGGCGTGGGTAGACCAATTGGCTGTAGGTGGGCGTATCGTGGCGCCTGTTACAAATAAAGTGGCTGGCGAGCAATCTTTGGTCGTTGTAGATAAAACTGAGGCTGGATTGAAGCGTACAGTATTGGAACTTGTGCAGTTTGTGCCATTAAAATCGGGTGTTATTTAAGATTGGCTTGAACTTTATGACTCGTTTCTGAAACAAACGAATCATTGCAACAGAAAAAATTAGTTAGGTAAAAAAGATGATTCAGATGATTCAGATGATTCAAAAGATATCAAAGATTCAAAGTTTCTCGCAAGTTGGTGCTATGGTCTTGCTTTCTGCTGCAGCTTTACAGTTGGCTGGTTGCTCTACGCCCATGCCCAAGCGTGCGCCAGTGGAGGACCGTAGCTCCAGCAACGTCAATGCCCCAAACAAACCAAGTTTGGATGCGCCTGTGCTTGCACCAATTGATAGCAAACCACTGCATAACTTGATGAACTCTCAGCATGCCGGCAAGCCAGGCTATTACACAGTGAAGCCTGGCGACACCGTGATGCAAATTGGCCGCACTACCAATCAAAATTGGCGCGATATTGTGAAGTGGAACAATTTAGAAAGCGCGAATCAAATTGAAGTGGGTCAAGTGCTGCGTGTGGTGCCGATTGATGGCAATGGCGCTGCAACTAAGCCACCTGTGGTTGTTGCGCCCGCAGCACCTGCTGTCGTGACACCTTTGCCGCCGCCAGTACAGCCTTCGCCACCTGTAGCATCTGCAGTAACACCGGAAGACGACATTCCTTGGATGTGGCCAAGTTCTGGTTCATTGATATCTGGCTACGACGATATCAAAAGCAAGGGTTTGAAAATCGCAGGAAAATTAGGCGACCCTGTTTACGCATCCGCAGACGGCCGCGTTGTTTACGCCGGCTCTGGTTTGCGTGGCTACGGCAACTTGGTTATTTTGAAGCACAACGAAACCTATCTCACCGCTTATGCGCACAACCAAACGCTGCTGGTTAAAGAAGACCAAACCGTGCGTAAAGGTCAACGCATTGCCGACATGGGTAGCTCAGATGCAGAGCGCGTGATGCTGCACTTTGAAGTGCGTCGTAACGGCAAACCAGTCGATCCAGCCAAGTACTTGCCCGGTCGTTGATCCTTAGTCTCACAGCAGATTTTCATATCCTTATTTTCGATTTTAAATTTCAGGAGTTCCCGTGAATAAAATTTATCCTAGCGCAGCTGCTGCGCTTCAAGGCGTCATCAAAGACAACCAACTATTAGCCGTAGGCGGTTTTGGTTTGTGTGGCATTCCCGAAGCATTGATTGATGCTGTCGTTGCCAGTGGCGTGCAAAACATCACGGCGATTTCCAACAATGCCGGTGTCGATGGCTTTGGTTTGGGGAAATTGCTAGAAACCCGCCAAATCAAAAAAATGATTTCCAGCTACGTGGGCGAAAACAAAGAATTTGAGCGCCAATATTTAGCCAGTGAATTGGCTTTGGAGTTCACACCGCAAGGCACTTTGGCCGAAAAGCTGCGTGCTGGCGGCGCTGGCATTCCAGCTTTCTTTACCAAAACCGGCGTGGGCACGCTAGTGGCCGAAGGCAAAGAGCTGCGCGAATTTGAAGTGGATGGCGTCAAAGAAACTTTCGTGATGGAACGCGCACTCAACCCAGACGTGGCTTTGGTGAAAGCACATGTGGCTGACAAAGCCGGCAATTTGCGCTTCAACTTAACCGCCCGCAATTTCAACCCCGCCGCTGCCATGGCTGGCAAGATTTGCATCGTGGAAGTTGAAAAAATCGTTGAAACGGGCGAACTTGCACCGGACGACATCCATTTGCCAGGCATTTACGTGCACCGCATTGTGTTGAACGCAACGCCTGAAAAGCGCATCGAAAAACGTACCATTACACAGAAAGCAGGAGCGTAATCATGGCTTGGACACAAGATCAAATGGCGGCGCGTGCCGCGCAAGAATTGCAAGACGGTTTTTATGTCAACTTGGGCATTGGTATCCCAACGCTGGTGGCAAACTTTGTCCCCAAAGACATTGAAGTGTGGCTGCAGTCAGAAAACGGCATGATGGGCATTGGTGCTTTTCCGACGGAAGATCAGGTCGATGCAGACTTGATCAACGCCGGTAAACAAACGGTGACCACCATCAAAGGCTCATCCATTTTTGGCAGCCACGAAAGCTTCGCCATGATTCGCGGCGGGAAAATCAACCTCAGCATTTTGGGCGCGATGCAGGTCAGCGAGAAGGGTGATCTGGCGAATTGGATGATTCCCGGCAAGATGATCAAAGGCATGGGCGGTGCGATGGATCTGGTCGCTGGCGTCAAGCGCGTGATCGTACTGATGGAGCACGTCGCGAAAAAGAAAGACGGAACGGTTGATTTGAAGATACTGCCAAGCTGCACCTTGCCGTTGACAGGCTTGGGCGTTGTCGACCGCATCATCACCGACTTGGCGGTGATGGATGTGACGGATGCAGGCCTCAAAGTAGTTGAACTCGCTGATGGCGTGACGCTGGAAGAGCTGCAATCTAAAACCGGCGTCAAGCTAATTTAAATTACTTTTATAGGCTGTAAATACACCTCTAGTCGGCGTATTTATTGCCTAAGTAGCTACTTATTTTATAGCAATTATTTTTCAGAACTCGTATCTAAATCAAGCGCACCGCGTTTGATTTGATCGCGCTCCAGCGATTCAAACAAAGCTTTGAAATTACCTTCTCCAAAGCCCTCATCGCCTTTGCGCTGGATAAACTCAAAAAACACCGGGCCAAGCTGGGTTTGCGAGAAGATTTGCAGCAGCAGTCTCGGCACGCCACCCTCCGTCGTGCCATCCATTAAAATGCCGCGCGTTTGCAGCTCAGCAACGGGTTGTCCATGCCCAGGCAAACGGCCATCCAGCATGTCGTAATAGCTGTCGCTGGGCGCGCTCATCAATGGCACACCGGCCAATGCCAAGCTGTCCACCGTGGCGAGTAAGTCGTCGCAAATCATGGCAATGTGCTGAATGCCTTCGCCGTTGAACTTCATCAAATACTCTTCGATTTGCCCACCGCCTTGTCGCGACTCTTCATTCAGCGGGATGCGGATTTTGCCGTCTGGTGCTGTTAAAGCTTTTGAGGTCAAACCTGTGTATTCACCCTTGATATCGAAAAAGCGGATCTCACGAAAGTTGAAAAGCTTGGTATAAAAATCCGCCCAAAATGTCATCCTGCCGCGGTAGACGTTGTGCGTCAAATGGTCGATCAGCTTCAGGCCGTGGCCGAATGGGTGCTTGTCCACGCCCTCAATGAAATCAAAATCAATGTCGTAAATTGATTTGCCGTCTTCATAACGATCAATCAAATACAACGGCGCACCGCCAATGCCTTTGATAGCGGGCAGGTTCAGCTCCATCGGCCCTGGGTGCAACTCAATCGGTTGCGCGCCCAGCTCCAAAGCGCGTTTATGAGCGTGGTGCGAATCTTTGACACGAAACGCCATGCCGCAGGCGCTGGGGCCGTGCTCAGCCGCGAAGTAGCCCGCCACGCTTTTGGGTTCGCGGTTAACAATGAAATTGATCTCGCCTTGGCGGTACAACACCACGTCTTTAGAGCGGTGTTTGGCGACAAGCGTAAAACCCATTCGTTCAAAAATTGGCTCTAGCAAGCCGGCAGTGGGGGAAGCGAATTCAACGAACTCAAAACCCATCAGTCCCATGGGGTTGTCAAATAAATCTGCCATAAACGTTCCTTTTAAGACTTGTTTCGTGCCTCAAGCTCAAACACATTGTCCCAGTAAAACCGCTTACCCGTCAGTAGCGCTTTGAAACTCGCCAACACGTATAAAACAGGAAACAGCAGCCCCCAGCGTTCGTATTGCCGCACGTGCACATGCTCGTGGCTACGGTAGCGACTTAGCGTGCCGTGGTTACGCCCCAAAATAACATGACCTAGGGTGATGGCTTCAAAACGACTTGAAATGCTGCGTAGGATGGGTGTGCGGGTGTTGCCCGCGACTTCCAGTACCCCATGCCGCCGTTTCACCGATGCACCCAGCCAGCAAGCAATGAGCGCCAAAAACAGTCCAAATAGCGTCACAGGTGCGCCCCACAGGTAAGCAAGTGTGCTGGGACGTGGTTGGGGTGTTAGTTTCATCTTGGAGCGGGTGAAGGGAATCGAACCCTCGTTATTTGCTTGGGAAGCAAAAGTCCTACCACTGAACGACACCCGCGCAAGATTCAATTATGGCCTGATATAAGCCCAGCCTTCACTGTGCAAACGCATCAATTCCACCACGCCAGCCGGCACGTAGCTGATGACGGTGTTCATGTCCGCTTTGGTGAGTTTTTGAACTGTCATGGTGTTTTCGCAGGCCACCACTTTGATGCCAGATTTTGTGGCTTCCAGCACGCGGCTGTTGGTGGGTGCATCGGCTTTCAGCATGCCAATGCCCGGGCCGTAAGCCACGATTTCGATCTCCACTTTGTCGGCACCCAGCTCTTGCTGCACGTTTTTGGCGTTGTTGAGTGCCAAATTCCACTTGCCAGCGTCAGCGTCGCTGACTTGGAAGACCACTTTCGACTTGGAAGGTGCTGCCGTTTGCGCCAAAGCGGCTAGGCTGGTTGTGCTGAGGATAAGAGCCAACGCAGCGCTCTGGATAAAAGTTTTTCGATTCATTTTTGAATGTCTCCCATGCATAAATATTTCATTTCTAGGTACTCGTCCATCCCGTGACGTGAGCCTTCGCGCCCCAGGCCAGATTGTTTGACCCCCCCGAATGGTACGTGCTCCGTGGCGATCACGCCAGCGTTGATGCCCACCATGCCATATTCCAGCGCCTCGGCCACGCGGAAGATGCGGCCTATATCGCGGCTGTAGAAGTAGCTGGCCAGACCAAACTCGGTGTTATTCGCAGCGTCAATGGCTTCCTGGTCGGTGGTGAAACGGTAAATCGGCGCTAAGGGGCCAAAGGTTTCTTCGGTCGAGCACAACATGTTGGCTGTGGCATCGCTAATCACGGTCGGTTCAAAAAACTGGCCTTGCAGCTTGTTGCCACCGGTGATCAGTTTGCCGCCTTTGGCAATTGCGTCGTCAATATGCCGTTGCACTTTGTCCAGCGCAGCAGGCTCAATCAGCGGACCCTGCACCACGCCGTCTTCAAAGCCGTTGCCGACTTTGAGGGCTTTCACTTTGGCGGCAAACTTGCTCACAAACGCGTCGTACACGCCGTTTTGCACGTAAAGGCGGTTCGCGCAAACGCAGGTTTGCCCGGCGTTGCGGTATTTGCTGGCCATCGCGCCTTCGACGGCGGAGTCGATATCGGCATCGTCAAACACGATGAATGGCGCGTTGCCACCCAGTTCCAGCGACAATTTTTTCACCGTAGGCGCGCTTTGCGCCATCAAAATGCGACCCACTTCGGTCGAGCCGGTGAAGCTGATGTGGCTGACGATGGGGCTGGCGCAGAACACTTTGCCAATGGCGATGGAGTTTTTCTCATCCGCCGTCAGCACATTCAGCACCCCCGCCGGAATGCCAGCGCGCATGGCCAGTTCGGCCACCGCCAGTGCCGTCAGCGGTGTCAATTCCGCCGGTTTGATGACGACGGTGCAACCCGCCGCCAACGCCGGTGCGACCTTGCGGGTGATCATGGCGATAGGGAAGTTCCATGGCGTGATGGCCGCGCACACGCCAATCGGCTGCTTCATCACCATCAGGCGGCGGTTGTTGTCGAACTGTGGCAACACCTCGCCATTCACGCGTTTAGCTTCTTCAGCAAACCATTCCACAAAGCTAGCCCCGTAGGCGACTTCGCCTTTGGCCTCGGCATACGGTTTGCCTTGTTCCGCCGTCAAAATGCGGGCAATATCGTCTTGATTCGTCATGATGAGTTGAAACCATTTCAGCAAAATGCCGTGGCGTTCTTTGCCGGTTTTTAAGCGCCATATTTTTAAAGAAGCCGCAGCAACTGCTATCGCTTTGGTAGCGTCTGATGCAGATAAATTGCTGACTGTGGCTAGTTTTAACCCTGTGGCGGGGTCATTGACGTCAAATCTAGCCGCGCTTGTAACCCATTCGCCGTTGATCAGGGCGTCGGTTTTCAGCAAGCTAAGGTCGTTGAGTAAATTGAGAGGCGAGGCGAGGCGAGAAGTTTTCATGTCCATTCCACTATCTTAAAGCAAAGTCGGTTTTTGATTGGTCGGCAAAGTGACAAGCCATGTGACAAATGCTGTAAGAGTGACAGATTCATCTGTCCGCTCTGGCGTCACGATGTAATACCCGCGCTCACCTCGCAGCGGTCGGTTGCAGGCGATGACCAGCTCGCCTCGCGCCAGCTCGGTTTCAATCAGCAAACGCGGCACCAGCGCCACGCCCATGCCCTGCGTGGCAGCGGCTGCCGTCATGGAGAAAAGCTCATAACGCGACCCCGCCAATGCCAGCGGCGCGTCCACACCCTGCGCCTCAAACCACTGCCGCCAGCCTTCTGCGCGGGTGCTTTGCTGCAAAAGCGGGAGCAGGGCGATGGCTTCGGGGGTCAATTCTGCAGCGTTTTTCATTAACGCAGGGCTGCAAACGGGCACAACTTCTTCCATCAGCAGCAGCGTCGCCTTCGTCCCCGCCCAGTTGCGCACCTGTTCGGGCGTACCGGCGTACAAAGCGGCGTCAAACGGGGTTTCGCCAAACATGAAGGGGCGGGTGCGGGTTTCGATGTGGATGGTGATGTCAGGGTGCTGCGCTGCCAAACCGGGCAAACGCGGTATCAGCCAGCGGGTCGCAAACGTGGGCACTGCCGCCAAATGCACGGCGCTGCCTTTGCCTTGGGTGGACATGGCGTCCAGCGTGTCCTGCTCCAAACCCTGCAGCCGGGGCGCCACTTGTTTGGCATACGCCGCGCCGCGCTCGGTCAGCACGACGCCGTGGCGGGTGCGGCGGAACAAATCCATGCCCAAAAACTCCTCCAGCGCCGTGATCTGCCGCGACACCGCCCCCTGCGTCAACGCCAATTCCTGCGCCGCGCGGGTGTAGCTTTCGTGGCGGGCGGCGGCGTCAAAGCACGCCAAAGCTTGAAGTGATGGGATTTTTCTACGCATGTTGTGCGTAATATACACAATCATACCAAAAATGCAAGTAAAAAATGCTATATATTTAATAGCTTATTAATCAATAAATACGACAGCTAAGTTCCAATTTAGGTCATTAATTTGTGATATTTGAAAATTTAATAAATGATTAGATATCATAACTAAGTGCGTAAAAGTCGTTTGCACAGAGCAAATATAACCGCTACGATGACATCTATTGCAGCACAATTCAGTCAATTCAAAGGAGATATTCATGGCATCTACTCATAAAGCAACTTTCAACTGGCAAGACCCCTTCCTGCTCGACCAACAGCTCACCTCCGACGAACGCATGGTCAAAGAAGCGGCGGCCGCCTACTGCCAAGACAAACTGCTGCCCCGCGTGACGCTGGCGTTCCGCGACGGCACAACCGACCCCGCCATCTTCCGCGAAATGGGTGAACTCGGCTTGCTGGGCCCCACGATTCCTGAGCAATACGGCGGCCCGGGCTTGAATTACGTGGCCTATGGCGTGATTGCCCGCGAAGTGGAACGGGTCGATTCTGGCTACCGCTCGATGATGAGCGTGCAAAGTTCCCTCGTCATGGTGCCGATTTTTGAATTCGGCACCGAGGCGCAGCGCCAAAAATACCTGCCCAAACTGGCGACGGGCGAATGGATTGGCTGCTTCGGCCTGACCGAGCCCGACCACGGCTCTGACCCCAGCTCCATGGTCACCCGCGCACAAAAAGTCGCTGGCGGCTACAAGCTCAGCGGCGCAAAAATGTGGATTTCCAACAGCCCGATGGCCGATGTGTTCGTCGTTTGGGCGAAAGAAGTGAGTGAATCTGGCAGCGTCGGGCCCATTCGAGGGTTTGTGCTGGAAAAAGGCATGAAAGGTTTGTCCGCCCCCGCCATCCACGGCAAAGTTGGCTTACGCGCATCTGTCACGGGCGAAATCGTCATGGACGGCGTTTTTTGCCCTGAAGAAAACGCTTTTCCTGAAGTGCAGGGCCTCAAAGGCCCGTTCACCTGCCTGAACTCTGCCCGCTACGGCATCGCCTGGGGCGCGTTGGGTGCGGCAGAAGACTGCTGGTTTCGCGCCCGCCAGTATGTGATGGATCGCAAGCAATTCGGCCGTCCGCTCGCCGCCAACCAGTTGATTCAAAAGAAACTCGCCGATATGCAAACCGAAATCGCGCTTGGTCTGCAAGGCTGCCTGCGCTTGGGCCGCATGAAAGAAGAGGGCACAGCAGCGCCAGATTTAACCTCGTTGCTCAAGCGCAATTCCTGCGGCAAAGCCCTGGACATCGCCCGTCTGGCGCGTGACATGATGGGCGGTAACGGCATCAGCGACGAGTTCGGCGTGGCGCGGCATTTGGTCAACTTGGAAGTGGTGAACACCTACGAAGGCACGCACGACATCCATGCGCTGATTTTGGGCAGGGCGCAGACGGGGATTTCGGCGTTTTCGAATTGACAATTGATTAGGCTCAGTGAGTTTTTAACTTTCCCCCGTTCGTCTTCCGCGCCCCGTTCGCCTTCCGCCCCCCCCCCCGTTCGCCCTGAGGTATCGAAGGGTAATCTCACTAGTGGACGCTTCGATACCTCAGCGCGAACGGTTAAGCTCAGCGCGAACGATTAAGCTCAGCGCGAACGGTTCAAACAAATCTATTTTGATCTCCATAGGAAATCTCGAATGTCAGAAACGTCCATGCCTCAAGGCGCTCTTTCTCACTTGAAAGTGCTCGATTTATCCCGCGTCCTCGCCGGTCCGTGGTGCACCCAAATGCTGGCGGACTTGGGCGCGGATGTCGTCAAAGTCGAGCGTCCCAAAGAAGGCGACGACACCCGTCACTGGGGGCCGCCGTTTTTGAAGGATGCGGAGGGCAATGACACCGATCAAGCCGCGTATTTCACCGCCTGCAATCGCAACAAACGCTCCATCACCATTGACATCGCCAAGCTAGAGGGTCAAGCGCTGATTCGCCAAATGGCCTTGAGCAGCGACATTTTGGTGGAAAACTTCAAGGTCGGCGGCTTGGCTCACTATGGACTGGATTACGACAGCCTCAAAGCCCTCAACCCACGTTTGATTTATTGTTCCATCACCGGCTTCGGGCAAGACGGCCCGTATGCCAAACGCGCCGGTTACGACCTGATGATTCAGGCCATGAGCGGCATGATGAGCATCACCGGCAAACCCGACAGCGTGCCCGGCGGCGGCCCGCAGCGTGTGGGTGTGGCGTTGACCGATGTGTTCACCGGCGTGTACGCCACATCCGCCATCCTCGCCGCGCTGGAAGTGCGTCATCGCACAGGAACTGGGCAGCACATCGACATGGCGCTGCTAGACGTCGGCATGGCGATTTTGGCCAACCAAGCAGGCGGGTTTCTCAACACCGGCAAAGTCCCCCAACGCATGGGCAACAGCCACCCCAGCTTGGCGCCGTACCAAGATTTCCCCACCGCAGACGGTGCGATGCTGCTGGCAATCGGCAACGACGGCCAATTTGCCCGCTTTTGCCACGCCGTCGGCAAGCCAGAATGGTCTGCCGACCCTCGCTTCGCCACCATGGGCGGGCGAAACACCAACCGTGCCGAGCTGATTCCCGCTATGGAAACCGTCACCCGCACTCGCACCACGGCAGCGTGGATCACCCTTTTGGAAGACAAAGCCGTGCCCTGCGGCCCGATCAACGACATTGGGCAAGCGTTTGCGGATGAGCAGGTGAAAGCACGGCATTTAGAGGTAAAACAGGCAGTAAATCAGCCTCTAGCCGGCGTATCTACTACCAAGACTGCTATCAAAAATATATCAACAGTCGCTAGCCCTCTGCGCCTCACCGCCACCCCACCTGTGCTGCTACGCGCACCCCCGGGTTTGGGGGAGCATACGGACGAGGTGTTGCGGGAGATGGGGTTGAGTGCTGAAGCCATTGAAGCTTTGCGCGTTTCTGGGGTTGTCTAGGATTTAACCGTGGATAATCCTCCCTATTGATTCAAACACATCGTTAGACACATAAGGAAGACAGTCATGGGCGCGCAATGGAAAGCAAAAGGCAAAGAACTGGCAGCCAGTGTCAGAGGTAAATTATTCGGCCGCTTGGCCAAAGACATCATGGTCGCCGCCCGCAACGGCGCAGACCCCGCGTCCAACTCCAAGCTGCGTTTGGTCGTCGAGCAGGCCCGCAAAGTCTCCATGCCCAAAGAAACGCTGGAGCGCGCCATCAAAAAAGGTGCGGGTTTGACCGGTGAGGCGGTTCATTTTGAACACGTCATCTACGAAGGCTTTGCCCCGCACCAAGTCGCCGTCATGGTCGAATGCCTGACCGACAACGTTAAACGCACCGCCCCCGAAATGCGCGTCCTGTTCCGCAAAGGCCAGCTCGGCACATCCGGCTCAGTTTCTTGGGATTTTGACCACTTGGGTATCATCGAAGCAGAGCCAGCGAACAAAGAAGCCGACGCCGAAACCGCCGCCATCGAAGCCGGCGCACAAGATTTTGAGCCGGGCGATGCAGACGAAGACGGCAAAGTCACCACCACCCTGTTCTACAGCGACGCCACCGACCTAGACCTAGTCAGCCGCGCCTTACCAACTCACGGCTTCACCGTCCTGTCCGCCAAACTAGGCTACAAAGCCAAAAACCCCGTAGACCCAGCTAGCCTGAGCGCTGAGCAGCTAGAAGAAGTAGAAGCCTTCTTGAGCGCGATTGACGGGAATGATGATGTGCAGAATGTTTATGTGGGGTTGGCTGGGTAAAACTGTTAACTTACCGGGGGCGACCAGCCCATTTCATCGCCAACCATATGACGGCACCTAAAACGCCCGCTATCGCGCAAAGTTGATACACCTCGTCGTGCGCGATCAGTCCCAACAGGGGATTCGCCTTTGAAAATGGCAGCAAAGGATGCATGTCATGGTGCATCGGGCTGTCTGTTTTTATTAGACCACCACAATATATTCAAATGATCTCTTGAACCTGATTGATGAAGTGCCAAATCATGGAAAATAGACATTTTTTCAATTCATCAACAAAAATCTCCCCATGACCGAAACCACAAAACCCACTCTCCCAGACCACCTCTCCACCGACGCTCGCAGCCCATTTCACGTGGCTGCCATTTTTGAGCACGATGTGGGTATCAAATTCAATGACAAAGAGCGTTTTGATGTTGAGGAATACTGCATCAGCGAGGGGTGGATCAAGGTGCCTGTGGGCAAAAAGGTTGACCGCAAGGGCTACCCGCTGACTGTGAAGTTGAAGGGCGTGGTTGAGGCGTTTTATAAATAGGCGCTGAATTGGCTAGATGTTGACATAGAAACTCAGTTTGCATTACAATTTGTATAAATGTAATGAATTTATGAGGAGTTGATATGTCGGAATCTACCATCACCATCAAAGGGCAGACCACCGTGCCCCAGCCCATCAGGGATGCTTTGCACACTGAGGCGGGTACTAAATTGCAATGGAATTTGATGCCTGACGGTACGATCACCGTTCGGGCTAAAACCAAATCAATACTTGATCTTGCAGGCATGCTCAAAGCGCCTAAAGGCAAAAATGTCCAGATTGAAGACATGAATGCTTGGCGCTGATCGCTAGTATTCATGGCTGCGCTCGACACCAATGTTTTAGTCCGTTATCTCGTCCAAGATGATGATTTGCAGCACGCTGCGGCAAAAAAGCTGATACGCGCCGCCTTACGTGCGGGTGAGACGTTGTACATCCCAATCACAGTAATGCTGGAGTTGGAATGGGTTTTACGCTCCAATTTTGGCTTTGACAAAGAGCAAATTTCCTTGACTTTAGCCAGCCTATTGGCGGCGGCAGAGCTTTCCATCGAGTCTGAGCTGGCTGTAGAGATTGCTTTGGCACTTTATAAGAAGAACTCGGCAGACTTCGCAGATTGTGTTCATATCGCGTTATCTCACATGGTTGGCGAAAGCCCTTTGTGGACTTTTGACCGAGCCGCGTCAAAAATTGATGGTGCAAAGCTTTTGGCCTCTACATAGCAAAACTGTCCGCCAAGTATCCTAGCTGGTGTCAAACTTATAATGTCACAGCTGCAAACATTGCCTTCCAATCCCTATTTAGACACCTACATGACTTCACCAGCCGTTCAATCCAAATTTTCCGTCGCCGACATCCGCAAGACTTTCCTCGACTTTTACGCCGCCAAAGGGCACACGGTTGTGCCGTCGAGCTCTTTGGTACCGGGTAACGACCCGACGCTGATGTTCACCAACTCGGGCATGGTGCAGTTCAAAGACGTGTTTTTGGGGTTGGACAAGCGCCCTTACGTGCGCGCCGCCAGCGTACAAGCTTGCCTGCGTGCGGGCGGTAAGCACAATGACTTGGAAAACGTGGGCTACACCGCGCGTCACCACACTTTCTTTGAAATGATGGGCAACTGGAGTTTTGGCGACTATTTCAAGCGCGATTCCATCAAATGGGGTTGGGAGCTGCTGACCAAGGTCTACGGCCTGCCTGCCGAAAAGTTGCTGGCTACGGTCTACATTGACGACCAGGAAGCCTACGACATCTGGCATAACGAGATTGGCCTGCCCGCAGATCGCATCGTCCGCATTGGCGACAACAAAGGCAAAAAATACGCGTCTGACAACTTTTGGATGATGGCCGATACCGGCCCCTGCGGCCCCTGCTCAGAGATTTTTTACGACCATGGCGCGCACATCCCCGGTGGCCCGCCGGGCAGCCCGGACGAAGACGGCGACCGCTTCATCGAGATTTGGAACCACGTGTTCATGCAGTTTGACATGCAGGCCGATGGTTCACTCGTCAAGCTACCGGCACCTTGCGTGGATACCGGCATGGGGCTGGAGCGCCTGGCCGCGATCCTGCAACACGTGCACAGCAATTATGAAATCGACATTTTCGACACGCTGATCAAAGCCGCCGCCCGTGAAACAGGTTGCACCGACATGCAAAACAAGAGCCTGCGCGTGATTGCCGACCACATTCGCGCGACCGCGTTTTTGGTGAGTGACGGCGTGTTGCCCAGCAACGAAGGCCGCGGCTACGTGCAGCGCAGGATCGTAAGGCGTGCGATACGTCACGGCTACCAGCTGGGCAAAAAGACCCCGTTTTTCCACAAACTGGTGGCAGACTTGGTCAGCGTCATGGGCGAAGCCTACCCGAACATGGCGAAACAGCAGCAGCGCATCACCGATGTGCTTAAAGCCGAAGAAGAGCGTTTCTTTGAGACCTTGGCGACGGGCATGACGCTGTTGGACGGTGCCTTGAAAGAGGGCGACAAGGTGCTGGAAGGCGAAGTCGCTTTCAAACTGCACGACACCTACGGCTTCCCGCTGGATTTGACGGCAGATGTGTGCCGCGACCGTGGTGTGGAAGTTGATGAAGCCGGTTTTGATGCCGCCATGCTGCGCCAAAAAACGATGGCTCGTGCAGCCGGCAAGTTCAAAATGGACAAGGGGCTGGAGTACAGCGGTGAACTGAACGACTTTGTCGGTTATGAGCAACTCCAGGCAACTTCAAAAATAATAGCGTTCTATGTAGAAGGTACGCCGGCAAGCGTGCTAAATACAGGTCAAAACGGGGTGATCGTGCTCGATACCACGCCGTTCTACGCCGAAAGCGGCGGGCAGGTGGGCGATGAGGGCACTATCAGCACCGCATCGGCACAGTTTGAAGTGCAAGACACCCAAAAAATCAAAGCTGACGTCTTTGGCCATCATGGTGTGTTGACGTCTGGCAGCCTGAAAGTGGGCGATACCGTGGCAGCGCAGGTGAGCTTGGAGTTGCGCGCCAAAACCATCCGCAACCACAGCGCCACCCATTTGATGCACAAAGCCCTGCGTGAAGTGCTGGGTGAGCATGTGCAGCAAAAGGGCAGGCTGGTCAACGCCGAGCGCACCCGTTTCGACTTTGCGCACAACGCACCGGTGACAGACGCGCAGATCGTGGCGATTGAAGCGCAGGTGAATGCTGAAATTCTGGCCAATGAGGCTGCCTCTGCCAAGGTGATGGACATTGAATCCGCCAAAGCCACCGGCGCGATGATGCTGTTTGGCGAAAAATATGGCGAAACCGTGCGCGTGCTGGAGATCGGCTCATCCAAAGAGCTGTGTGGCGGCGTTCACGTGCAGCGCACGGGCGACATTGGCTTGTTCAAAATCGTCTCTGAAGGCGGCATTGCTTCTGGCGTGCGCCGTATCGAGGCTGTGACCGGTCAAAACGCGCTGGCGTATTTGCAGGATTTGGAAGCGACGGTCAGCAAAGCCGCTGGTGCGCTCAAAGTCGCCGTGCCTGAATTGGGCGAGCGATTGCAAAGTTTGTTAGATCAAAACAAAGCACTGGAAAAAGAAATCTCCGCACTCAAAGGGCAACTGGCGTCCCACCAAGGTGATGCCTTGTTGTCGCAAGCGGTTGATTTGAAAGGCATTAAATTCCTGGTCGCCAAAATGGAAGGCGTCAGCGCGGCTGATGCGGCCCAGACTTTACGTGACACAGTCGGCAAGTTGAAAGACAAGCTGAAATCTGCCGTGGTCGTGCTGGCCAGCGCTGAAAAGGGACAGGGCGGCAAAGTCCAAATCGCTGTAGGAGCTACGGCGGACGTGATGGGCAAGGTCAAATCGGGCGAACTGGTCAACTTCCTGGCCGCGCAGGTCGGCGGCAAAGGCGGTGGCCGGCCGGACATGGCGATGGCGGGCGGCACGGATGCGAGTGGGCTGGACAAAGCGATGGCGAGTGCGCAGGGCTGGGTCAGCGAAAAATTGGGCTAAAAGCCTAATTTCAGGTAATAAATATGCTCATATTGGCATCTAGCTGGCGTATTTATTGCCTAAGATGCTGCTAAAAATATAGCAAAATTGTAATAAAATCGCAATAAAATTATTCTGATTTTGTCTATGTCTGCTCCTCAATCTGTACCAAAAAAGTTCATTTCAACCAGCGCTGGCAACACGCCGCTGGTGCTTGATTCGCCGCACAGCGGAACTGATTACCCGCAAGATTTTGGCCATGTGTGTGACTTAGCCACGCTTCGCCGCGCGGAAGATACGCATGTTGAAAAGCTGTACAGCTTCGCACCTGCATTGGGTGTGGCTTGGGTGGAGGCACATTTTCCGCGCAGCTATTTAGACGCTAACCGCAACGTGACCGAGGTTGACCCCACCATGCTGTCTGGTGCTTGGCCAGATGAATTAGGCGAGCAGGACGTAGCCGTGCAGTCAAAACTACGACTGGGCAAGGGACTGATTTGGCGGATGACAGACGATGGCTTGCCGCTGTACAACCGCCCACTCAGCGTGGCAGAGGTGCAGGCGCGCATTGCCAACTGCTGGCAGCCCTACCATGCAGCGGTGGGCAGCGCGATACACGCAGCCCATGCCCGCCACGGCTACAGTATCCACATCAATTGCCACAGCATGCCTGCAGTTAGCAGCAGCCATGCGACGGATTTTCCGGGTTTGGTACATGCGGATTTTGTCATCGGGAATCGTGACAACACCACATCCAGCGCAAGCTTGTTGCTCTTTATTCAGGAGCAATTAGCGCTGCATGGCTATAACGTCGCCATCAACCACCCGTACAAAGGCGTAGAACTTGTGCGTCGTTATGGCAAACCAGAGCAGCACCGCCACAGCGTGCAGTTGGAGATCAACCGCAAGCTGTATATGGACGAAAAAACTTTGGCCATGCACGCGGGGTTTGATGCTTTGCAAGCGCACTTGCGAAGCCTTGTTCAGCAGCTTTTGGCTTACGATCCGCGATAAGCACCATCGGTTAAGAGCTTCGATAAGCTGAAGCTGAATCAGTAACTCAGCGTGCCAATAACTTAGGCATATTCGCCATCGCCGCCATGGCCTGGGTGCGAAAGTTGCCCATGATCGCCATCTTCTCGGCATCGCTGGGGTCAATATTGGACATCAGTTTGCCAAAACCATCTAGCCTTGTATCACGCATCCAGTTGCGCAGGGGTTTGTCGTGCGACCACTGCATTTGGTTCATCATGGTCACCATCATGGTGCGTGGGTACTCAGCCAGTGTTTGGGGGAAGGGTACATCGGCGCAGAGTTTGTTGCGCACATCGTCGTCAGGATAGTGCGCTTCGACATACGCAATCGTGGCGGCGCTGAAGGTGGGCAGCGGTGCGCGCACCATTTGCAGCACGATTTTGTTGGGCTGAAAAATGGCTTGCCGCGCTCTAGGCTCCACGGCAGAGGCGGTGCAGTCTATGTACAGCGTGCCCGCTTCCATCGCCATGTTTCCTTTGTCCAGCACCATGTTGGCAGGCTCTAGCGCTTGCACGCGCCCCATGCGGATGACGTTTTTGATGCGTTGCAAAATCGCTATTTCACCCTTGGACACGGTCGCAAAGTGGAACATGGTGGGCGTGTGGTCGGGGTAAATGCGCAGCATTTGGTCGCTGGCCTCCATGCGTAAAAACAAGTCGTCCACACTCGTGGCGTTGGCAAAACAAGCCATTTGCGTGACTTGGCCGCCAATCGAATCTTTAAAAAAATCCTCGCCCGGCTGGGTGGTCAGTCGGTTGACCAGCCAAGAGTCGCGTGGCATCACCCAGCTGATGCTGTCGGGCGCTGCGCCGTGGTTGAGAAGCCAAATACCCACATCCATAGCGGTTTTTCCTGCGCCTATGATGCAGAACTTGGTCGGTCTATCTGCGGGATTTTTAGTCTGCCAAAGCTGAGTTAATGCATTCGGAGCGACCAGTTTTACACCATCTGCGACTTTGAACTTGGGTGTGTGTGTTGATGGCACAGTGGGGCTGAAATAATTGGCATCCACCAGCTTTTTGCGGAAGGTGACTTGCGTTTTTTCGCCTGACAAGATGGATTCAAATGTGTGCACGCCTGAATCACCAGCACCCAAATAGTTGTTCATAGGGAAGTAATTAACCCGACCGCTGGGCAGCAGCTTTTGGTTCATCACCTTGTCGTAATAGCCGCTTACTTCCGGACCCGAGGCCAGTTCATACATCCCTTGGTTCGCACCTGCCGTGTCTATGCGGTTTGCGCCCAAAGACATAGAATTCACGCCGTAAAAAGCGGAGGGTTGGTGCAATGTTACAAAAGGATAAGCATCGTTCCAATGCCCACCCGGCTTGGCGTGGCGGTCAACGATGGTGATGTGCGCGTCAGATTCCTGCACCAGCGTATCGGCAAACGCCATACCCGAAGCGCCACTGCCGATGATCAAATAATCTGTTTCAGTGTGTTGCATTGTCATCCCCATAAATCACAAAAGTGCTAAGCTGTCCAATCTATCACAACCTTCTAGGAGCGACAATGAATGCTCTTGAAATTGGTAAAAAATTGGTTGAATTGTGCCGTGAAGGTAAAAACGAAGAAGCGCTGTACACCGTGGCGAATGGGAAAGTGGTGAAAGAGGAGTTTTTTTACAGTATGGGGTAGGGGCACAGCTTAAAACTCAACTCCGATCAAGTCGCACTGTCTGAAGTCGCGTATCATCATGTAAGTACTTGCCCCAGGCGACTGTAGGCGGATGGCGCTTCAGGCTTTTTAGCTATCTGCGCTATTCAAAATCGTCCTAAAATAGTTGAGGCACTTTGCCGGGGGAATTTATGGTTACGTCAGATATTGCAACTAGCAACAAACCAAATATAGCTAGATCGCCTGTTAGGAAGGCTGTTTTTCCTGTGGCGGGCTTGGGGACGCGGTTTTTACCCGCTACCAAAGCGCAGCCTAAAGAGATGCTGCCCGTGGTTGACAAGCCGCTGATTCAATATGCCATTGAAGAGGCTTATTCGGCGGGTATCCGGCACATGATTTTTGTGACAGGGCGCAACAAGCGTTCGATTGAAGATCACTTTGATACAGCTTTCGAGCTCGAAAAAGAGTTAGAAGCCGGTGAAAAATATGAACTTTTAACGTTGATTAGAGCCATCAAACCTGAAGACATGGATTGTTCGTTTGTGCGCCAGTCAAAACCATTGGGCTTGGGGCACGCCGTTTTATGCGCAGAACATATTGTTGGGAACGAGCCTTTTGCCGTGCTGCTGGCGGATGATTTGATGATCAACGAAGCACCTAGTGATCAGCCCAGTACAAATACCAATACCAGTGGTTTGTCTGTTTTGGCGCAAATGGTCAAACTGCATGCCCAATTTGGAGCGTCAATTTTGGCGGTTCAAGAAGTTCCTTTGGAGATGGTGGGTCGCTATGGCATTGTGGCGAGTGAGATGCTGGAACAGCGCCTGAGCAGGGTGACGCAGATTGTAGAAAAGCCCACACCCGAAGAAGCCCCGTCAACGCTGGCTGTGGCTGGCCGGTACATTCTCACACCAGAAATATTTCATCAAATCAGACAGCAAAAAGCGGGCGCATTGGGGGAAATTCAATTGACGGATGGGATTTCAAATTTGTTGAAAATCCAGCATGTCTATGCTTACCAATACATTGGCAAACGCTATGACTGTGGCAGCAAAGTAGGTTTTTTAGAAGCAACGGTTGAATTAGCACTGCAACACCCAGAGGTTGGCGTCGAATTTCGCCAATTTTTGCGCGATTTGAAGTTGTAATAAATCTCACAAATCCTCAAAACGAAGCTGGAAAGAATTTGTCCTACAAGCTTGCTTCAACTTGTCTGACAGACATTGGAGGCGCTTGCATTTAAGATTTCCTAAAGGAATTTAAATGAACACACATCATCCCGTGCTACCTATGTGGAGTACCACAGCGCTCAGTCTTAGCGAAGATGCTTTGCCAAAAGACGCTTCTGCTTTATGCCAACATCTTGATCATTGCAAAGTAGCAAACAAACGACTGTTTGCCATGAGCTGCACGGTCGAAATGATGCATGGTTTTGTGGTGGGCCGTTTTGTAACGACGCTGGTGGTTGCTTTTGCATTGATTGGTGGCTACTGTTTAGCCGTATAGCTATGGCTCAATACGAGTTGCAGCGATATCTGTCTGAAGCCTCAGATTCGCTTAGTGAGATATTGGACGGAAAACGTGGCGTTGTGGAGCAGCCGATACGTTCTGAGATATTTGGTCTGCAGCGTTTTGTGCAGCATGGGCACAGCTTGGCATTGACACATGATGCCAAGTCGACGAATGCACGATCAACAGTGTTCTTCCCGCGTTTAAATATCAATATCCTCGTGCTGGAAGAAGCTCAACGCTACATCAGCGAACAGGCCAATACAGGTTACGACATGAGCCCTGCGGCGGAATGGTTGCTTGATAATTTCCATTTGATCCAAGCACAGCTCAAAGAAATTCATGAGGGTTTGCCGCGTAGCTACTTTCAGGGGCTGCCGGTATTGCTGGACGAACCGCTTGCCGGGCTACCGCGTGTGTATGGCGTAGCTTGGGCTTTTGTCGCGCACACGGATGGTGCTTTTGATGAAGAGTTGTTGTACCATTTTTTAACGGCGTACCAAGAAAATAGAGATCTGAACCTGAGTGAAATGTGGGCCTTGCCAACGACCCTGCGCGTGGTTTTGATTGAAAATTTACGCCGTTTGGCTGAACGAGTGGCTTGCAACAAAGCAGCGCGTGAAGTGGCCAATTTGTGCTGCGACCATATTGAGAATTACACCTTAGCAGCGCTAGATCAGCTGCTTGCGCTGCTGAATCAACGCGGTGTGGGGCGGATGTTTTTAAGCCAAATGGCACAGCGTCTGCAAAATAGCCAGGCGAGCGAAATCCTTCCATATAACGCATGGTTACAAAGCGTACTACCCGATTTGGCGGCCATCCAAATGCAGCGTCCAGCTGATCAGGCCGCTGATAATTTGAGCATGCGCAATGCCATCACCGCATTGCGCGCGATTGGTGATGCGGACTGGACGGATATCGTAGCTCGAACCAGTGCGTTGATGCGGTTGATGCTAACCTCGGCGGTATTTGAAGCCGAGGACACCGCGACACGTGACCAGAGTCTGCACGGTATAGAGCGGCTTGCCAAACGTAGCGGTAAATCTGAGCTCCAAGTAGCGCATGCCCTGCTGAACATCATCCATGAGTCTGGACAAGGATCTGCAGCCGCACAGGAAGCCAGTTATTGGCTGCGCGGTGCTGGTCGACCTGACCTGATGCTTGCATTGGGAATGCCTGTTAGGGACACTTTTCTATCGCGCAGGGTGTGGCACTATCTGCCCGTCCCCGTTTATTTGATCTCACTCTTGCTTGGAACTTTCGCTCTTGTCGCGTGGGTACTGCTCAGTCAAAATAATGGACACAATGGTACATCGACCCCGTTATGGATCACACTTTTTGGCGTAGTCCTCATGGCGTTTCCAGCTTCTGAAGCCGTACTGGCGGTCATCAACCGTTTGATCAGCGAATCAGTACGACCTAGGCATTTGCCACGCTTGGCTTTTGTGAAAGGCGTTCCGCCAGAGCACAAAGTGATGGTGGTCATTCCCGCAATGTTGTCCAACACAACCGCGATCAAGGAATTGGCGCATCGTTTGCAACTTCATTACCTCGCAAACCCTGAACAACATGCGCAGTTTGCCATGCTGACCGACTGGGTAGATGCTGATTCGCAAACACTGCCAACCGATGATGATCTACTCAGATTGGCTTGTGAGTCGGTGAATCAACTCAATGTGCGGTACCCCAAAGCAGTGGGTGAAGCACCACGTTTTCTAGTGCTACACAGGCAGCGCAAATTTAGTGATACCGAACAACGCTGGATCGGCTGGGAGCGCAAGCGCGGTAAGTTGGAACTGCTTGTGGCAACATTGGCGGAAGGGGTGAACAGGGGTTTTATTGACCTAGGTGACCTATCCAATATCGAAGATGGCATCAAGTACATTGTTACCCTTGACAGTGACACACAACTGCCTCCTGGCAGACTGAGTGACTTGGTGGGCATAGCAGCACACCCGCATAACCAGCCCGTCATTGATCACGACAAACACGTCATCGTCAGTGGTTACGGCATCTTGCAGCCACGCGTCGCTACACCCTTGCCATCACCCAAGCAGTTTACGCTGTACCACTGGCTGTTTGCTGGTCAGTGCGGCATCGACCCATACAGCGCCGCAAGCTCGGAGGTGTATCAGGATATGTTTGGCGAGGGGACTTTTACGGGGAAAGGATTGCTGAATGTACGAGCAATGCAGGCCGTTCTTAGAGGTCGGTTACCTGATGGTCAGGTGCTGAGTCATGATCTGCTTGAAGGTTCGCTGGCGCGCTGTGCTGCAGTAACGGATATCACCGTGATTGAGGATGCACCTTTTCATGCCGATGTAGCCGCCTCACGCGTACACCGTTGGACGCGGGGTGACTGGCAGTTGCTGCCCTTCATGTTCAGTCCCAGGCGTTATCCACTGCGTGCCATCAACCGTTGGAAGATGCTTGATAATCTGCGGCGTTCGCTGGTGGCACCGATGTCGTTGATGTTGCTGATACTTGCGCTGTTGGGTATGGTGGTGTCGCCTTGGGCGGTTTTGGGTATGGTGGTGGCCGCATTTTCAGCAGGGCCCTTCATGGGTGCTGTGGCGGGGTTTTCACCTAGCCGAGATGACTTGGCTAGGCTATTTTTTTATCGCCATGCCATCACCGATTTGCTTCGAGTATTACTAGGTGGCACATGGCATATCGTTCAGTTAATGCAGCAAGCGTTGTTGGTGGGAGATGCCATATTTCGTTCGCTCTACCGAACCATAATCAGCCGGAGGTATTTGCTGCAATGGACAACCGCCGCCGCCATGCAAGCTGCAGTTAAGACAAATTTGTCCGAGCTGTTGCGCCAGCACTGGAAAGAGCCTGTGTTGGCGCTGACTGTGTTGCTTTGCTTACTGGTTTTGGAAACGCCATTTCCCGCAACCTCTGTTGTGATTTGCCTGCTCTGGGCGGCATCACCGTTATGGATTTGGTGGGTCAGCCGATCACGATCAAAATTTCAAAATGCAATATTGCCAGACAGAGATAAAACCTATCTGGAGGGCATTGCACGAGATACCTGGCGGCTATTTGAGCGCTGTGTAGTCGCAGAAGACAATTATTTGCCACCAGACAATCTACAAACCACCCCCCACGACATCGTGGCGCACCGTACCTCACCCACCAACATGGGACTTTACCTGCTGAGTGTGGTCTGTGCGCGTCAGTTTGGCTGGATTGGTACGCAAGACGTGATTCAGCGTCTGCAATTGACGCTTGGCACAATGAATAAGCTAGAACGTTATCGAGGGCATTTTCTGAACTGGTATGACACCCAGACCCTGGCCCCGCTATTACAAAAATATGTGTCTACGGTTGATAGTGGCAATCTCAGCGGTCACTTGCTTGCGGTGGCAGAAGCGTGCTTGGAACTGTCGCGGGCGCCCTATGACGGCAGTGCAGCTAGAAGTGCGATAGATGCTTCAAAGAAAAGGATCGCGTCATTTAACCCATCAAAGCTCGAAGATGAAACAGCGCTGGCGAGACTGTTGGCCATGACTGACACGACACTGCTAAGCCACGAAAATATGCAGGATTGTGAAGACTTGTTGCAAGAAGCAACCCAAGAACTGGCCTTGTTACGTGATTTGGAAACATCGCAATCATCGCTCAATGACGAGTTGCATTCGTGTCTGGCCGATTTCCTGGCAACGTTGCACTCTCATTGGATTGATACGCAGGCAGCAAAGAATGTTCAACAAACGGGTACTCATGAAGTTGAAAAATTATTGCAAACCCTGGCGCATGATTTAAAAAAAATGGCATGGCAAGCAAACTTTAGTTTTTTGTACCACAGCAAACGTCGTTTACTTCATATTGGCTTTAGGGTCGAAGAGCAGCAGCTAGACGGTAGTTTTTATGATCTCTTGGCTTCTGAATCGCGCTTGACCAGCTTGTTGGCTATTGCAAAAGGAGACGTGCCGGTCAACCATTGGGCGGCTTTGGGTCGTCCATTTTTTGCGGTCGGTAAACATGCGGGTTTGAGATCATGGTCTGGTTCTATGTTTGAGTACCTGATGCCATCGCTGGTGCTGAACGAGCCGCCGGGCAGTGTGCTGCACGATGCATGCTGCGCAGCGCTGCGGGAGCAAATTGAATTCGCCAGTGACCAATGTGTGCCATGGGGTATGTCCGAATCAGCTTACGCCGCAAGCGACGAAACCCTCGCCTACCAGTACGCGCCACAGGGGGTTCCTCGGCTTGCGTTGCGACGCACGCCACCTGGTGAGTTGGTGGTTGCGCCCTACGCCACAGCACTAGCGGCACAAATTGCACCGCATTTAGCGGTACTGAATTTTTTTCAGATTCAGTCAATTGCAGCCCGCACACGCTATGGGTTTATCGAGTCGCTCGACTACAGTGCTGCCCGCCAAGCGACTGCGGAGAGTTTTACTGCTGTAGATACTTTTATGGCGCACCACCAGGGAATGAGCATCGTTGCCATTGCCAATGTGCTGTTGGACTGTGCACCACGCCGCTGGGGTATGGCAAACGCCAATATTGAAGCGGTGAGTTCGCTTTTGCATGAGCGGGTTCCTCGTGAAGTGTCGATTTTGTATGCGCCACCAGCAGCATCGCCACCGCAGTTGCTGCAAAAAAAAATGCTTGGCTTGTTGCGGGATGTAAGGCCTGGCGCTGCTGCATTAGAACCCACGCATGTACTTTCCAATGGGCGTTACTCTGTGACTTTGCGTGCCAATGGATCCGGCAGCAGCAGCTGGGGTCAAACCAATATCACGCGCTGGCGTGACGATGCCCTGCGCGATGCCTATGGCAGTTTTTTTTACTTGCGTTTGGGTAAGCCATCGGAGTTCATGTCTACGGCTTCTGGTTCTGGTTCTGCGTCTACTTCTACTTCTTCTCCTGTTTCCATCACTCAGCATCCAGCGCCTGATTTGGCGGCAAATTACAGCAGCATATTTCATGCCGACCGTGTGTGCTTTGAAGCCAAATGGGCTGATGTGCAGACACACGTGACCGTATGGGTGAGTCCTGAAGACGATATTGAATTTAGACGCGTTGAGCTGCGTAACATGAGCAACCGTACTTTGGATATTGAGCTCATGTCGGCTTTTGAGGTGACGCTGGCTGACCCGCTGGCGGATGAAGCTCACCCCGCATTCAGCAACCTTTTCCTGCGGGCCCAGTGGTTGGCTGAGCAGCAGGCCTTGTTGTTCGAGCGCAGACCGCGTTTAGCCACCGAGCGGAAATTGTATGCGGCCCATTTTGTGGCGGTCACAGACCCGCAGGTGGTTGGTTTGCGCATCCAGACAGATCGACAACACTGGCTGGGTCGCAACCAAGTTGCAGCCCAACCCATGGCTCGTTTCGATGCTTTACCTGATGATGCCTCAACACCGAGCGTCCCAGAGAGCGATGCACAAAATGGCATTCTTGATACAGGTCTAGACCCGGTCTGCGCTTTGGTCGTACGCTTGCGTGTTGCACCTTTAGCGAAGGCGCGACTGACTTTTGCAACCACCGCTGCCGATGATGAGGGTACGCTGCGCGCTGTCATCGACAAGTATCTCCAGCATAGCCACGTTCAGCGTGCATCGCTGATGTCGGCTACTTTGGCGAGTATTCGCTTACGCAGTTTGGGAATCAGCGCTGAGAAATTTGCAGCCATTCAAACATTGACAACCTCATTGGTGTTGAGCCTGACACGTCCGCAGACGCGAGATGCATTTCCTGCAAGTGCTTTGGGTGAGGTATGTGACAGAAGATTGCTTTGGCGTTTCGGTATTTCTGCTGATCGGCCTATCCTCTTGGTTTCTTCAGGTGCTCTGCAAGGGCTGGGTATGCTGCGTACTTTGGTACAAGCTTTGCGCATGTGGTCTTGGGGTGGCATTGCTTGCGATGTGGTTGTGATCAATGCAGAACCAATTTCTTATGAAATGCCATTGCATCGTGAAATGGCAGCATTGCGTGAGCGCTATATAGCTGATTGCGGAGGAAAATCTGACAGCACGACCGCCAACCTGCATGTTTTGCGCGCCAATGAGTTGTCAGCGGCAGAGTTAAGCACACTTCAAATGTTGGCGCGGGTACGACTCAATGCCGACGGGCGACCTTTTACGCACCATGTGCAGGAGTGGATTGATCTGCATGAGCAAGCTTTTTCGCAAAGATACCGCACCTCAACAACGATAGTGCCTCTCATCAGCCGTGCCAGCGTAGCTGTGCCAACACCAAGTGGTAAGTTTGATGAATCTTTGAACGAATTCAAGTTCGATGTCAATGCCCAACTGCGACCCTCCAAGCCTTGGGTGAATGTGATGGCCAACCCTGCCTTTGGTGCCATCCTGTCAGAGTCGGGCGGTGGTTACACCTGGGCTGGTAACAGTCGTTTAAACCAGCTGACGACGTGGTCCAATGACCCTGTGGTTGATCCACCTGCCGAATGGTTTTTACTGCAAGATACCAAAACGCAGAAAATATGGAGTGTTGCCCCTTCTGTTTGCGGCGCCACCGGCGTCACTTACAAGGTATCGCATGGACAAGGCTACAGCGAGATCAGCCACCAGCGTGGCGATCTCACCATCACTGCAACATGGTGTGTGGATGCACAAACCTCAGTCAAACAAATACACATAAAAATCGTCAATAGCAGTCATCGTCCTGTAGTTCTGCGTTTGGTGGGTATCGCCGAGTGGAAGATGGGGGCTAACCGATCTGATCGCAGCACGACGAGCACCGCCGTGTTTCGTCAACGTTTGCCTGATTTGAAAGAGGGAAATGCCGTCGCTAACGATGCGCTCGAGCAAAAACTCACCGCCTTGTTATGCACACAACGCGATCATTCAGCCGGCTTTGGCAGCGGCACGGCATTTTTTGCGCTGGCAACTGCGAAAAGTGAGATAGATGATTGGACATGCGATAGACGAGAATGCTTCGATGCGAGAGGACGCATGGTCTTGCCAGACCATTTTGGCCAGCGCAGTGGCAGCGCCCTAGATCCTTGTGCCGCATTGTCGACACGACTTGACTTGAAAGCTGGTGAGTCTGTTCAGCGTGTTTTTTTACTCGGCTATGCTGAAAATGTGAGCGCCGCTCAGCAACTTGCCACCGTGGCTGCAGCACAATCTGCCCCGCAACGACTGGCGCAAGTGCGCAACCAATGGGATCAATTACTGGGCGCAACACAGGTGGCTACCCCCGATCCACTTTTCAACGTCATGGTCAATCGTTGGTTGTTGTACCAAACAGTGTCATGTCGTCTATGGGCCAAGACGGCCTTCTATCAGGCTGGTGGCGCTTATGGTTATCGTGATCAATTGCAGGATGCCATGGCGCTTACTTGGGCGGCACCGGACATGCTTCGAAAACAGATCGTTTTAGCCGCTTCACGTCAATTCCCTGAAGGCGATGTGCAGCACTGGTGGCATGCGCCAGGTGGTGCGGGTGTGCGGACGCATTTTTCTGATGACTTGCTTTGGTTGCCGCATGCATGCGTGCGCTACCTGCGTGCAACGGGCGACGCAAGCATACTGGAGCAAAGTGTTGCATTCATCGAGGGCGCTGCCATTCCAGATGGGGCAGAAGATGCGTACTACACGCCCAGCATCAGTACGCAAGAAGCATCGGTTTACGAACATGCAGCCCGTGCCATAGACCACAGCTTAAGGGTCGGTTCTCACGGCTTGCCTTTGATGGGAACGGGCGACTGGAATGACGGCATGAACCGTGTGGGCCATGAAGGACGTGGTGAGTCAGTTTGGTTAACCTGGTTTTTGTGTCAATTGGTGGAAAATTTTGCACCGCTGGCTCGCGGGCAGGGACAGGAGGAGCGTGCACTTAAATGGGAGCAAGCCGCTCTGGGATGGAAAACGGCACTTGGTACCTCGGCTTGGGATGGTAAGTGGTTCAAACGTGCATTTTTTGATGATGGCACAGCACTTGGCTCGCACCTTAATCCAGAAGCTCGCATCGATTTGATTGCACAGGCGTGGTCGGTGTTTTCCGGCGTCGCGCAGCCAGCTTTGCAGCGCATTGCATTAGAAGCCGTGGAGGAAAATTTGATCGACCATGATGCTGGACTGATCAAATTACTAGACCCACCGCTGGTTCACGCAACGCCCAGCGCAGGTTATATCCAGGCTTATCCGCCCGGTGTGCGCGAAAACGGGGGGCAATATTCGCATGCCGGTGTCTGGGCCATGATGGCTCAGGCGGAGTTTGCAAAATCTTTGCCAGAACTTGGCGCGCACGGCAATCATTGCGATTTGGCCTACCGGTATTTCACTTATTTGAATCCTGCGCATCGAGCCAGTCACCCCACGCATGGTGCTGCGTATGGCATCGAGCCGTATGTCATGGCTGGCGACATCTATAGCCAACCGCCGTATGTCGGGCGGGGTGGCTGGAGTTGGTACACCGGCGCTGCGGCGTGGCTGCACCGGGCTGCGGTAGAGTCAATTTTTGGTCTGCAACTTGGTCCTGAGTATTTGAGTTTTATCCCTTGCCTGCCATCGCACTGGCCAGAAGCAGAACTGAAGTTGGTCCGTGGTGATCGCACTATGCGTTTTATCCTACGTCGCTCGAATGCTGTTGATGCATTGAAGGAGACCGCGCAATGGCATGCAAAGCTCTTGAACAGACGTGAGCCATTGCAGTGGACAAAGCTCGCGGTCGATTCCTGCTTTGTTATCCCCCTTCTAGATTGATGTTTGATGCAATGACCGATTCGAAATGCAGTAATTCACTTTAACTTCAAATTCAAATTCTGCAGGCTCTCAAATCGCCTAACTTTCCCCGAAATCGGGTCAGTCCATTCAATCGACTTCGCCAGCAGTTGCAGCGGATTATCGTAGTCAATCTGCCCCTCTGGCGTCAGCACGGGGTAGATGCCGTCACCCTGAATGGGTATGCCCAGCGCGTTCATGTGAACGCGCAACTGGTGGCGTTTTCCGGTGACGGGCTTTAGCTGGTAGCGGGCTAAATCGCCTTTGACTTCAAGGACTTGAATGTGGGTGAGGGCATTGGGTGCGCCTTCCACCTCGCGTTGGGTCATGAAACCCTCACCTTCCTCAATCCGGCTGTGGCGGGTGAGTGGGAAGTTGGATTCGTCGTGTATTTCTGGTCGCCACGGTGCAATCGCTTCGTAGGTTTTGTGCACTGCACGGTCGCGAAACAGGGCTTGGTAGGCGTCGCGGGTGGCGGGTTGGACGGAGAAGAGTACCAAGCCCGCTGTGTCACGGTCAATGCGGTGAATGGGGACTAAATCGTCTAAACCCAGCTTGCGTTTCAGCCGTACCAGCACCGTTTCTTGCAGGTATTTGCCGGAAGGGGTGACGGGGAGGAAATGCGGCTTGTCGACAACGATGAGGTGTTCGTCGTGGTGCAATATCACTTCGTCGAAGGGGATGCGTTCTTCAACATCTAGGTCGCGGTAGTAGTAGACGCGAATGTGGCCTTGGTAGGGGCGCCCTGGGGTGACGGGTTTGCCAAATTCGTCTTCAACATCGCCATCGGCCATGCGCTGCCGCCAAGTAGCGCGGGGGATGGCGGGGAAGCGATCAACTAGGAAGTCGGTGATGGTGCGCCATTGAGCGGAGTCGTCTTTGGGTAGGCCAACAACGCTAGGGCCGACGCCGTTTTTGGTCGGTAGCACAGGGGCGGCTAGGACGGGCTGTCCGAGCGGCGCTGTTGCACAGGCCGCTTTTGCTCACGCAACATGAACAAATACAAGCTCTCCACCTTCTCACGCGCCCACGGCGTTTTGCG
>JAYWCQ010000060.1:0-7430 GCA_043780435.1 Polaromonas sp. | reverse complement strand
TGTCGCTGTACTTGGAAGTTTTCATGAAAAGTCTTTCTGCCCAACTGGGCTTGAAATTCTACTTTTACATGATGCTTTTTTTAGGGAGGATTACCCTGCGGCTTGTATTTGCTACCTAGGTGCAGTTTAGAAACGACTAGCCATCAATTTGCAAAACACCCACACACTGCAAGAGTTACTTTTTTATGATTTATAGCGGTTTATAAATCAATTTTTTTAATAAAAAATATGATGTCAACACGGTTATTGGTAGCAAGATAATGGGCGCCCAATAATCACCTGTGTAATCTCGGATCAACCATATCGACACTATATTGGCCAAGTAGAGTGAACTCCAAACGCCTACATAGCGAAAAAAGCTACCGGTTCCTTTAAAAACCAATGCGCCATGTGCTTTAAAACCCACAATGATGCCAGACACGACTGAAAGTGCAGAAGCGGTGTAGTATGGCCAGTCGAGCAAAGTGAGTGCAAAATAATAAACTCCCAAACTCATCGTTGCATTAAGCCCACCAACAATCAAATACCGAAGAACTCTGTACCAATCGGCACGTCTAAGCTGCTCAATCATGCTGAAACTGCGCTCGTTCTGCGATTGAGTGCTTCATAAAACAACCGTTTACCCAAACGCACTTTATAAGAATTCAAAGCTTGTAATATTTTTTCGAATTTATTCAATCGAATATGGTGGTTTTTTGCAATGATATTCATCTCATCAATCAGCGTAGCGTATTGACGCAAGGTATTGTTGGTTTGATGAAAACGCACCGCATACGCGTGTTTTTCCACAACATACACATAGCGAGCTTCACTCACACTCGCTATGCCTACAAAAAAATTGATGTCTGCCGCTTGATGCAATCGTTTGTCTAATTGCAATTGCTGCCCCAATTTAGTACGCGATAAAACGGCAACACCGTATAGATTTCTGCATTGAATGATGCATGACTTTGCCATCACATCCGCTTTGATTTTGCCTTTTCGCCCACTACGCGCCATGCCAAAACTTGAGATGAATTTTGAGTCTTGATCTAGCCACAACAGCGGGGTGTTGATCATTGCCAACGCATCGTCTGCCTCAAGTAAGCTTCGCGCCTCTGCGATAGCATCTGGTCGTGCGTAAATATCATCATGACTGAGAAAACTGAAATAAGTCGTGTCGCACAAATTAAGTGCTTTGTGAAAGTTGCCATACATGCCCAAATTTGTCTCATTCAGAACATATTTGAAGCGTGCATCAGCCAAATAGGGCTTGCAAATCTCGGCGGTATTGTCCGTCGAGCAATTGTCGACAATCAAAAACTTCCAGTGGGTGTAGGTTTGCGTTAAAACGGATTCAATCGCTTCTTTGATGAAATTTGCCCCGTTGTAAACTGGCAAAAATATGGTGATATCAGCTGGCATGGTCATGTATAAAAGTTGGGCTAGAGAATAGCACAGCAAAAGCCTAGGAATAAAGGTGGGAGAATAAGGCTATGAACCGATTTCAAAACATACGCGCGTTGGTCACGGGCGCTTCCAGCGGCATTGGCCAAGCGATTGCGCAGGCTTTGGCAGCTGAAGGGGTGCACATACACGCAGTCGCCCGCAGTTGGCCCCTACCGCCAGCAGGCTGGCAGCTGCACCACGCAGATTTCACGGTCGAAGCTGATGTGAAGCGCTTAGCTGCCGAGGTATCGTCTGAAGTTTCAGCTGCTACAGCACCGCTTGATTTGCTCATTCACTGCGCTGGTGCGCTGGAAATGGGTGCGGTGGCGGATTTCCCTATCGCGCAGCTGGACACAATGTACCAAGTCAACGTGCGAGCGCCGTTTTTGCTGACCCAGCTCTTACTGCCGACTTTGACAAGAAGCGGTGGCCAGATCGTATTTATCAACTCCTCTGCCGCAATAGCACCAAATACGACTCTAGCCGGCTACTCTTCTGCCAAGGCTGCTATTAAATTAGTAGCTGATTGTTTACGTATGGAAGTCAACCCCAGCGGTGTGCGGGTGATGAGCGTTTACCCCGGCAAGACGGCTTCTGCCATGCAACAGCGCGCGCATGAGCTGGCCGGCAAACCCTATGACGCTGCCAGCTTGATGCAGCCTGCGGACGTGGCGCAGATGGTGCTCAGTGCGTTGGCGATGCCCAAAACGGCTGAAATGACGGATTTGCACATTCGCCCCATGAAGAAATAAAAGCAAAAGTAAGAATCCCAAACGACATGATAGATATTTACGACCCCCAGCTAGATTTAGCCCCGCTTGGCGAGCAGATGTATCAGCTCGTCGAGACGCTGTACCCGATTTGCCGCAGCATCACCGGCCCGGGCGTGCGGGAAACCATGGCGCATATTCAAAAACTGCTGCCCATCACCGTCAACGAAGTGCCCAGCGGCACAGCCGTGTTTGACTGGGAAGTGCCCAGAGAATGGCATATTCGCGATGCTTATGTGAAAAATGCGCTAGGCGAGCGGGTGATTGACTTCAAAAAATCAAACCTGCACGTGCTGAACTACAGCACCCCCATGAACCAGCGCATGACACTGGACGAGCTGCGCCCGCACCTGACCACGCTGCCCGAGCAGCCCGACTGGACTCCCTACCGCACCACCTACTACCAAGAAAAATGGGGCTTTTGCCTGAGTCATAACCAGATGGATGCTTTGGCAGCCGCTGATAAAGGCGGCGACTATGAAGTCGTGATTGACTCAACGCTGGAAAACGGCTCACTGACTTACGGCGAATACGTGATCCAAGGCGAATCGACCGACGAGGTGCTGATCTCTTGCCACACCTGCCACCCCTCGCTGTGCAACGACAACTTGTCTGGCATTGCCTTGGCGACCTATTTGGCACGGCATATTGAGCAGATCAAGGCGGCGGGGGGCAAGCCACATTACACCTACCGCTTTTTGTTCATCCCCGGCACGATTGGCTCCATCACTTGGCTAGCGCTCAACGAGGCGAAAGCCAAGAATATCAAACACGGTTTGGTGGTGGTTTGCGTGGGTGATGCAGGCAACTTCAGCTACAAAACCAGCCGCCAAGGTGATGCATTGATTGACCGTGCCGCCAAGCATGTGCTCACTTCCGAGAAAGAATCCTTCAATTTAATTGAATTTTTCCCCTACGGCTACGACGAGCGGCAATACTGCTCACCCGGTTTTAACCTGGCCGTAGGCAGCCTGTCGCGCTCCACCCACGGCAAGTTTCCGCAGTACCACAGCTCGGCAGACGATTTGTCATTTGTCAATGGCAAGCAAATTGCCGAATCGCTAGAGGTGTACATGAAGGTGCTGGATGTTTTGGAGAACGACGCAGTACTGCTCAACCAAAACCCAAAATGCGAGCCTAGACTGGGCAAACGTGGCTTGTATGGCAGCGTAGGTGCCACGATTCACCGCCCGACGTTTGAAATGGCGTTGCTGTGGACGCTGAATTTGACCGATGGCCAGCACAGCCTACTGGACATTGCCAAGCGCGCCAATATGCCGTTTGAGACCATCAAACAGGCTGCCAAAGCCCTGCAAGCATGCGACTTGCTGAAAAAGCCGTAAATCTCTTCAAAATATGCCATTTAGAGACATAAAACAACCTGCAGCCGGCGTATTTATTTCTTAAGATGCTATATTATTTATAGCAAACTAAGTCTGTTTCTGCATTAAAAAAGCCCTGCATGGCACACCATGCAGGGCTTTTTAGTTCGTCAATACTAAGGCTTAGATTTTGCCGTTAGGGGTGAATGTTCCACTCAAAACACCGCGCACATAAGTGTCTGGCGCAGGATGGAAGTGGCTGCCCGTGATGGCGTTGTTGGCATCAACATTAACTTCCATAGCGCCTGTAGAGCCTTGGCCTGACCAAGTCAAATAAGACGTACCGCTCTTAACCGTTGTACCGCTGATGTCATATTGGTATACAAAAAAGATCATGTCGGTTCCCTTGACGACATTGCAATTCGCATCAGTTTCAAACGCGAAGCTACCAGCCATCCAAATACCACCGTCAGGGTCGCCACCGCCAGCATTGCCGTTGTCGATAGCGTCATTGCCAGTCACCGCGATACCGCGTTCAGTCAGGGAACGATTACGTGCAGCGATACGCTCATCACGGTCTGGTGGGCCGTAATTGCCGACATAAGAGCCAGTGCAGCTCTTAGCACCACCAGTTGTTGTGGTGGTCGTTGTTGTAGAACCGTTTTTAGGGCCTTGCAGGCTGAAAACGCCATGCTTTGCAGGATCATCAGGATGTGCTACTTCAATGTATTTACCAGTCATGAGACCATTTGCATCAATTTGACCTGTAAAGGCCATAACCCATGCGCCTTCTAAGTAAGAATTAACGCTGACAGCACCTGTACTGTCAACCTTACCCTCGAAGGAGGCCTCGTAAATAGTCGGTACGCCGTTGTCATCGGTACGGTTGTTGATGGTGAACGTACCCTTGATAGACTTGTCCGCAGCAATGACCATGGTGCTTGGACCAGAGTTCACGCCAGTGGATGTACCGGTGTAGGTACCCGTGTAGCTAGCTGCCGTGGTTAACGTGCCAGAATCAATTTCAGTTCCGCTGGTGGTCGTACTGCTATTACAAGCCACCAGCAACAAAGGCACAGTTAAGGCCAAAATTTGAGCAAATCTTTTTAACACGCGAAAACTCCTAGAAAATTAAGGTTTACATAAAAAACACCGGCTATTTTAACCTCGTAGTCTCAGAGTTTAACCGTACCGCTGTTGTTTTTGTGTAAACGTGAGGTAATCCGCAACACTAATTTAGCTAATTTGCAACTCTGGCACAGCAATGACGTACTGCCAAGTAACTTTATGCTTAGCCGCCAATTGCGCCTTGATTTCTTTTTCCAGGTTCCACGGCATGATCAGCATGTAATCTGGGGTGGTAGTTTCCAGTGCCTCAGCACCGACCATGGGGATGCGCGAGCCAGGCATGAATTTGTTTTGTTTGGCGGGGTTCAGGTCGATGACGAATTGGACCAAATCGTCACGCACACCGGCGTAGTTGAGCAAGGTGTTGCCTTTGGCAGCGGCACCGTAGGCGGCGACGGTTTTACCTTCCTCTTGCGCTTTGAGCAGAAACTTCAGCAAATCGCGCTTGATTTTGACCGCATCGGCTTGGGTTTTGCCGTAATAGGCGGCTGTTTTCATGCCCTCAGCTTCTTCACGCGCGAGCATCGCAGCCACACGAGGGCTCAGAGCATGCTTGCCGGTACTTGATTTTTGTGCAAAAACGCGAAGGCTGCCGCCGTGGGTGGCGATTTCTTCCACATCAAACACACTCAAACCATTGGCTTTGAAAATATTGCTGACAGCGGTGAGCGAGAGGTAGGAGAAATGCTCGTGGTAAATGGTGTCAAACTGGGCTTTGTCGACCAAATTCAACAGATGCGGAAACTCAAAGGTGGCAACGCCTTGGTCTTTCAGCAGCAGGGCAAAGCCACTGACAAAGTCATTGATATCCGGCACATGCGCCAGTACGTTGTTGGCAGCGGTTAAATCGGCCTGGCGACCTTCTGTTACCAAGCGGTTGGCCAATTGTTTGCCGAAAAACTCTTCAATCGACTCAATGCCAATCTCACGCGCGGCTTTGGCGGTGCTGGCCGTGGGCTCAACGCCGTAGCAGGGAATGCCCGCTGCTTTGAAGTTTTTCAGCAAATAACCATCGTTGGAGGCAATTTCCACCACGCAGCTCTTGGTATCTAGGCCAAAACGCATGGTCATGGCTTGGCTGTACTGTTTAACATGCGCCAGCATGGTGCTGGAAAACGAGCTGAAATAGGCGTATTCCGCCGAAAACATGTCGTCAAAACCTGCAAAGTCTTCCGTTTGCACCAGCCAGCAGCTCTCGCACACCAACACGCGCAAGGGGTAATAGCTTTCGGGCGCTTGCAGTTGTGCAGGGGTCAAATACGCGTTTGACGGTGGCGAGCTGCCCAAATCAACAAACGGCAGGGTGACATGGGCGTCGCAGTGGCGGCATTTCATCTTCAAAGTCCTTCAAAAGTGGGGAGCATCATGGGGCGATATCTGTCGCCCTCAGACATTTCAGTAATTGGGAGCGGCCAATCGATAGTGAGCTGGGGGTCAAGCGGGTTGATGCCGCTGGACGACGCAGGGTCAAATTTTTGCGTGTGCAAGTACAGCATTTCGCAATCAGCGCTCAGGGTTTGAAAACCATGCGCGAAGCCTTCGGGGATCAGCAAACTGCGCTGGTTGTTGGCAGAAAGAATCTCGCCGTGCCACTGCAAAAAAGTGGGCGAATTTGCACGCAAATCAACCGTCACATCAAACACTTCACCCTTGAGGCAGCTGACAAACTTGGTTTCCGCAAAAGGCGCGGTTTGAAAATGCATGCCGCGCACGCTGCCTTTTTGAACAGTGAACGAGCGGTTGATTTGCGAGATGGTTTTTGAGATACCTAGCTGCGCAAAGGTATCGAAACAATACGCACGCTCAAACCAGCCGCGTGCATCGACAATCGGTTGGCGCGTGATGACTTGCAAACCCGCAAGTTTGCTAACTTCCACCTTAAAACGCTCAAGCATTTGCAGTAACTTTGAGATTAGCTTGCGAGATGAAGTGCGCAATATCGCGCGCACAAAGCTCATCTGCAGCTTGCCCAGCTTGCAAATCACGGTACCAGCGCATCGTCATGCCAATGGCGCCTTTTAAGGCAAAGACAGATTGCACACCTAGCTGCGATTTCGCCAAGGAGGTGTCCAACATCAACAGCCCCGCTTCATGCGGCCCCTCTTTGCCATCACCCCATTCCACGTCGCCTCGCCCAAAGGCGGCTTGCGCTATGCCGACGACCTCGCGCACTGTGGCGGCTTCGTGTGTTTGAGGGCCAAAATTCCATGCCTGAGCAGCGGCTTTATCGCTCCAAGCACGTTCAGCCAATACCAAATACGCGCATAAAGGTTCAATCACATGCTGCCATGGGCGAACGGCTTGCGGGCGACGCACTTGCAAAGTTTCGTTGGCAGACCAAGCGCGCACAGCATCTGGAATGATGCGGTCGGCACTCCAATCACCTCCGCCTATCACATTACCGGCGCGCGCCGTAGCCACGGTCACACCCTTAGCTGCAAAATAAGAGGCTCGGTAGCTGGCCACCACAATTTCAGTGCCCGCTTTGCTGGCGCTGTAGGGGTCGTGGCCGCCCAAACGGTCGGTTTCGCGATACGGCCATGTCCATTCTTGGTTGGCGTAGACCTTGTCAGTCGTGACGACAACGATACTGCGCACACTGTCACATTGCCGCAGCGCATCCAACACATTAGCTGTACCCATGACATTGACAGAAAACGTGCGTAAAGGGTCACTGTAAGATTCGCGCACCAAGGCTTGCGCCGCCAGATGCAGCACAATTTCGGGTTGCGCTTGTTGCACGATGGCGGCTAATTTGGGTGCATCGCAAATATCCAGCTCG
>JAYWCQ010000059.1:0-12574 GCA_043780435.1 Polaromonas sp. | reverse complement strand
CGATATCTTGAGCGACTTGGCTGCCGCCTTGGCTGGCAGCTTGGGCATTGCGCCTACGGGCAATATCGACCCCGAGCGCCGCTACCCCAGCATGTTTGAACCTATCCACGGCTCGGCGTTTGACATCATGGGCAAAGGCTTGGCGAATCCGATTGGCACGTTTTGGAGCTGCGTGATGCTGCTGGAGCATTTGGGCGAAACGGCAGCGGCTGCCATGCTGATGGCGGTGATTGAGCAAGTCACGGCCGATCAATCGCTGCACACCGGCGATTTAGGCGGCAAGGCGACGACCGCGCAGGTCACGGCAGCCGTGGTTTCACGGATTGCGTGAGCGGAGTTTTCGGTTTACATTTTTTTAAAACATAAAAGGAGACAACATGACCATCAACTTGAAAAAACTCATGTCCGGCGTGCTGCTGGCCGCGCTTTCCAGCGTGTCTGTTACGGTGCTGGCGCAAGCTTGCCCAGATAAAAATTACCTATACTTCCAAGCTTTCCCACCCGGTGGCGAGTCTGATCTGTCAGCGCGGCACCAGCAAATTGTGCTGAAAAAGAAATGCCCCGCCATTGACACCATCATCCAATACAAAGCGGGTGCGGGCGGTGCGCTGATGTGGGGGCAGATGAACCAGCTGCCCAACGACGGCCAAAACATCGTCGGCGTGAACCTGCCGCACATCGTGTTTCAACCGTTGGAAGGCCAAGTGCAGTACAAAACGGCGGATATCACGCCCGTGTTTTGGTTCCACTACACGCCAGACATCTTGGTCGTACCGGAGCAAAGCGCGATCAAAAACTTTGGGGATTTCATCAAAGCGGCTAAAGCCACGCCCGATAAATTCAGCCTGGGTGGCTCTGGGCTGAACTCGGCCAACCACGCTGCTCACGAACGCATGAACGCAGCTTTTGGTGTCAAAACCGTGTACATACCCTTCAAAGGCACGGGCGACATGGCCACCTCGGTTTTGGGTGCCCAAGTGGACGGCGCCATGACCTATGTGCCGTTTGCCATTGCCAACAAAGGTCGCGTGCGCCCCTTGGCCGTGGCGATGGACAAACGCCACCCCCTGATGCCAGACGTCCCCACCTTCAAAGAGCTGGGCGTGGATTGGGTGGACGGCGCTTACCGTGGCATTGGTGTGCCGAAATCAACCTCTGCAGAAGCGAAAAAACGCCTTTCTGACCAATGGGCTGCGCTGAACAGCGACCCTGAAATGATCGCCCTGGCAGCCAAAAGCGGTTTTGAGTTGGTAAATGTGGGTGTCGAGAAAATGGACGCTTTCATGGCCGAGAAAACCAAGCTATACACCGAATCCGCCAAGCGTTTGGATTTCAGCAAAAAATAAGTGACAACTATTTCAAAAGCTCAGTTGTAAAAAACTGCGTGAAGTCTTGCATAAAGTCCGCCATTTGCCCGTCTTTAGAACCCACGGTCACGCCACGGGTGATGTAGCTGGCCAGTTGGGCGACGATGGCGTGGTCGTCCATGCCTGGGGTGGGTGCGCCAGACCAGATATCCAGCATCACGCCTTGGTTATCGAAATACACCACGGGCGCATGCAGGGCTTTCATGGCTTCAGGAAATTGGTCTTCAGGCATGCCGTAGCCAAAGGCGTGGTGCGCGTCTTTGACGATGCGCAGGCTTGCGGCTGGGCTGCGGGCGTGGATGGCGCTGAAATACGCTTGGCTTTGCACCACAGACGCCCAGTTGTCATGGTCAGCTGCGATCAGCCGTATAGCCGTGTTGCCAATATTGGGATGGTCAAATTGAAAACCGCACCACGGCCAGCCGGCGACGACAGCCCGCAAATGCGGCAAATCGCCCAAGGCTGGTGTTGCCAAAGTGGCCATGGCCGCTTGAATCACCGCTGTACCGCCACGGCTGTAGCCCAGCGCGCCTATCCGTTTCGGGTCAATCTCTGTCAGGGTGTTGAGCACTTTCATGGCGGCAAACACGTCCCAGGTGGATGCTGCAAATGAAAACTGCTGCTGCACGGCGATGGTGTCTTCTACGCCACAGCCTGTGAACGGGTCGACCACAAAAGCGGCCATGCCTGCATCGGTCAACTTTTCAGCATGCACCAGCATGGCAGGGCTGACGCCACCTGAGCCGGGCAGAATGATGACGACGGGGCAGGGCTTTTTAGCAGGTGTGGGCATGAATAACTGCGCATGCAAGGTCACCGCAGGGGCTGGTTTTCCGGCAACGATGTTTTCGTAATTTTTCACATTCGCGCTGGCAACTTCATGCAAGCTACCGACCAAGCCGTTGGCCAGGGTGATGGTTTGTTGGTGAAAGGCTAGTGTTAAATCCATGCTTTTGTCGCTTTACGTTTTTTTGATATTAACGCTTGTTGACGTTAAATTGTAGTTGCTCATAATTTACTATACTTTTAATAGCACCTTAGGCAATAAATACAAAGGCTAGAGGTGTAAATGAGGGGTAAATTCCGGGTTTTTACGCAATTACAGACCTGAATCATAAAATAGCAGCATGACAACCCAAACTTCAACCGTAACACAAGCAACCCCTTACGAACTCCTAGGCGGTGAAACCGGCGTGCGCCGCTTGGTGCATCGCTTTTACGAACTCATGCACGAGCTGCCCGAAGCCCACCAAGTGCGCCGCCTGCACCCTGAAAGCCTAGAAAACAGCGAACAAAACCTGTTTGAATACCTCAGCGGCTGGTTCGGCGGCCCCACCATGTACGCCGACAAAAAAGGCCACCCCCGCATGCGCACGCGCCACGCCCCCTACGCCGTCACCCCCAGCGCCAAAAACGAGTGGATGATGTGCATGACCCAGTCATTGACCGAGCAAGTAGAAGACGCAGCTTTTCGCGACCACTTGATCGCGACCTTTGCGGGGCTGGCGGAGCATATGGTGAATACGCCGTAACTGCGGTCATGTCTTACTTCCACACTAGATGACTATCAGTGTGATTGTCGTGCTGGACGCTGCGACATTTGCTTGAAACAGGCATCGTTTTAAGGCACATTCAAAGCTGCGAGCGCAGCAATGCCGAAAACGTCTCGCTGATTTTTTCAGTGAGAGGCCGGTCTTGCCGCTCTGTATGACTGATGGGGTGCGCCAATGCCTAGTCAGCCTCAAATATCACCCGCTGCTGTTTTGCAAAGTCGCCATCCATGATGTTGAGGGTGGCTTCGTCATTCAGGCGGAACGAGCGGTTGTCAAAATTGGTGGAGCCAACTGACACGAGCAGGTCGTCCACAATCATCACCTTGCTGTGGTACATGGTCGGCCGGTATTCGGCGATGACGGCTCCAGCAACCAGCAGTGGCCCCCAGGTGGCGCGCGATGCGCTGCGCACCGTCTCGCTGTCAATGTGCTCACCCGGAACCACGATGCGCAGCTTGACGCCGCGCGCCATCGCCTCTACCAACGCGCGCACCGACAGTTCATCAGGCACAAAATACGCCGCCGACAGATCAATGGAACGCGATGCTGCGTTGATGGCCAGCAGGTACATCAGCTGCATGCCCTCGCTGCCGCCACTGGGGGAACTGCTGAACATCTGCGCGATGGCCGTGCCTGCGGGTGCCAACTCCGGAAAATAATCGGGGCCATGCGGCACCTCACCCGTTACCTTGATCCAGTTGTCCAGAAACACCGCCTGCATCTGCGCCACCACCGGCCCCTCTACCTTGAAGTGGATGTCACGCCAATGGGCCGGGTCTTGCGCTTGGCCCGTCCACTGCGGCGCAATGCCAACGCCGCCGGTGAAGGCAACGCGCCCATCCACAACCAGCAGCTTGCGGTGCGTGCGGTTGTTCATGCGACCTAGGTTGGACCAATGCGGCGGGTGGAATTTGCGAATCTGCACACCGGCTGCTGTCAATTCATCGATAAAGTTTTCATCCACCTTGGCGCTGCCCACCCAGTCCAGCAGCACATGCACCTTGACGCCCTGGCGCGCCCGCTCGGCTAGCGCCTGCGCAAATTCTCGCCCAATGCCGCCCGACCAGTAGATGTAGGTCTCAAACGTGATGGATTTCTGCGCACTGCGGATGGCGGCCAGCATGGGCGGGAATATCTGGTCGCCATTGAGCAGCACCTGATGCCGGTTGCCGCCAATGAACGGCGGCCCCAGCAGCACGCCCAACTCATTCATGAAGCGAGGGTCTTTCAGCGAATAGAGACGCTCGATCCGATGCTGGATTTTCTTCTCGCCCCCCATGAAATTGACGACCAGTAACACGCCGACAATAGTGATGGCGACCACTGCCGTGGTCAGCAGATAGGGGTGGCGGAGTTTGATGAAACCTGGCATTTTCTGTTTGGCGAGATGGCGTTGCCTTCAAAAATGGATCGGCGTGTGTCAAATATAGAGTGTGGCATTGCACCGCAGGTTTGGCGTTCGGTTCAAGCGCCACTTGATGTAGGCGTTTTCTGACGCGGGAAATGCCTGTTTTGCCACTTGGTGAGCGGTGTCGAGGTATGGCGCGATCCAGCCCTATCTTCCAAACTACCGTTGGGTCGCGCATCTTGCACTAAAACAGCGTGATATCGCGTAAAATTTACACCTAAACCAGCAGGTTTCATACAAGGAGCGCGCAATATGAATAGGATTACCTTAGAGCCTGGAAAGCGTGGCGGCAAACCTTGTATTCGGGGCTTGCGCATCACGGTTTATGACATTTTGACGATGCTTTCAACGGGCATGCCACAAGCTGAAATGTTGGAAGATTTTCCTGAGCTAGAAGCTGCCGATATCTTGGCTTCATTGGCTTTTGCCGCTGATAGAGAGCGCCACTTCTCCGCTTTGATTGCGGCATGAAGCTCCTTCTTGACGAAAATCTGTCTAGGCGCATCGTTCCGTTTTTGCAGCAAAACTATCCCGACAGCTCGCAAGTGGTTTTGCTTGGATTGCAAGCGGCTACAGATGCTGAGATTTGGGATTTCGCCAAAACGCAAGGATACTCTTGGTCAGCCGCGATGCAGACTTTGCCGACCTCTAATTGCTCAAAGGCGCACCACCCAAGCTCATTCGCCTGCGCACACCCAATATAAGCCGCGCTGCTACGTTGAGTCTATTGCTGTTGAATCAAGAACTTGTTGAGCAAGTGCTGATTCAAGAAAACGAGGCTTGTGTGGAAATCGTGCATGCTTCGCTTGTTTAGATTTGCAGTTTTTTTTGCTATAAATAAAATAGCTTATTAGACAATAAATACGCGGGCTAGAAGCGTATTTGAGAGGGTAAATTAGCGATCTTCCCGCGTATGCCACAACCGCAAGATGTAAATCGCGTCATCAACAATTTCGTAGCGTAATTCATACTTCCCGGCGATCAAGCGGCGCACTTGCCTGGGTGCAAACTCATCCAGCGGCTTGCCCATATACGGGCTTGTTAGCAGCGTGTTGGGCGCTGTGGTCAACGACTGCACAGTACGCGCTGCAGCAGCTTGGTTCAAGGGCGCTAAAAAATCATGCAAACGCGTGATATCTGCCAGTGCACTGGCCGTCCATTGCAAGCGCATCAAACTTTTAGGGGCACTATTTGCGGTGCAGCCAGTGGATTATCTGTACTCAAACTGCTGCTCCATGCCAACACCGCTTCGTGGTCGATAAAGCGCCCAGCATCCACATCCGCCATCGCCTCGCGGGTCAAGCGGCTGCGTTCCTCCTCTTGATCTACCCAAGCCGCCAGCGCCTGTTTCATAATCCACCCCCGCGACCGCTCAAACCGCGCCGCCAGCTCGTCCACCTTCTGCGCCAGTGGGAGTGGTACGTGTGCCGTCATAACTTTGGTTTCAACTGTAAGTGCCATGTTGTTTATCTTGGATGTTTAATCGGTGTTAATCACTTCTAATCATAGTGATTAAAGTTGATTGTTGCAAGTTTTGTATGGGATCAATACAGAAATTTGTAAAAAATCAGGTATCGCCTATAATACCAATATGCCCATACCGAAGATAATTATTGATACCAACGTCATTGTTGCCGGTCTTCGCTCGCGCGATGGTGCATCGTTTAAGTTGTTGTCATTGATTGATTCGGGTCGCTTCGGAGTAGGCATCACGGTTCCACTTTTGTTTGAGTACGAAGATGTCATCAAACGCGAGCATTTAGGCATACCTTTCCAAAGCGCAGAAGCCGTTTTAGACTATGTTTGCGCTATTGCAAATCACCACCAAGTTCACTTCATGTGGCGTCCATATCTGCGTGACCCTAAAGATGACATGGTTTTAGAAGCCGCCGTGGCTGCAGAGGCCACGCATATCGTCACCTTCAACACCAAAGATTTTGAAGGTATTGGCCGTTTTGGCATTCAGGCGTTATGGCCTGCTGATTTTTTAATGCAACTAGGAGCAACATCATGAGCACATTGAGCTTGCGCATCCCCGATTCCACCCATAACCGCCTGAAAGACTGGGCGCAAAAAGACAAACTGTCCATCAACCAATTCATCAGCACCGCAGTGGCTGAAAAGCTGGCGGCGCTGGAAACGCTGAATTACCTCAGCGAACGCGCTCAAAAAGGCAGCAAAGCCAAGTTTGAAGCCGCATTAGCTGGTGTGCCGCACGGTGAAGTTTTGCCGCAAGATAGCTATAAATAAAATAGCGTCTCAGGTAATAAATACGCTGGCTAGAGGCATAAATTGGCTAGTAAATTAAGTTGTATCAATCAGCTGAAGACCGTTAAAATGCAGCCGCACTAGATATCTGGTTTAGCTGTACGTTGCTTTGCGTTATCTACGGTGGCTTGCTCTACTGATCTATATGTGATTTCTGCCGTGTCCATAGTGCTTCCGCGCAGAATCGCAGTTACTACGCCACTTTTCGGTACTATCCACGTGTGCTGAATCTGTGGAAGTCGCGCACCAGTCAAATTTGCCACAGCACCTTGTTTTGTTTGACTCGGAGCACCATATTTTGTGCGCAGTGCAGCAACTGCTGCAGGAAATGCTGAAGCGTCTAGGAACGCAGTTAAGCTAGTCAATCGACCATCAACATATCCGAATTCAACACTACGTGTAGGCGAATGGGCAAAAGTAATACCTTCAGCGGAGCAATACCCAGTTCCACCAATATCCACACCTCGTGCACATTGCCATGAGGTCATTGATGCCATGAAGGTGGAGCGGGTTTCTTCTGGGCTGGCTCCAAGTGAGACACCTTTGAAGTCTAGAGGTTTAGAGGTAATTTCCAATGCAGTGACCGCTTGTGAGGTAGCTAAAACTGCCAAGGCAATAATGTATTTTTTCAGCATGTGTCGCTTTCTGTCTTAATTCGGTTAGAAGCTTCATTGTACTGAAACAGAATTTATTTTAAAGCACTCGTTTTGCTATTTATTTAGTAGCAACTAAGGGATTAAATACGCTGGCTACAGCCAAAAATTCCCTCTATTTCGGCAAAAACAACAACCAATACACCAACAGCAGATTAAACAGCACCGAAATACCCAGGCCGATCTTCCAAACCGCCGTCGGGTCACGTTGAATCAGCGGGGTGGCTAGGGGGGCGCTCAGGGGGCGTGAGGCACCTCGGTCTAGGGCTAGGAGGAGTTCTTCGGCGGTTTCGAAGCGTTGGTTTTTGTCTCTGGCGATGGCTTTGAGGACGATGTTGTCCAGCCATTTCGGGATTTCTGGGCGGTGCCGGCTAGGTGCTAGGGGGTCGCGGTAGTAGCGGCCGGACTGGCCGGGGAGGATTTCGCCGTAGGGGAGTTTGCCCGTCAAGAGCTGGTACAGGGTGACGCCAAGGGCGAAGAGATCGCTTTGGGCATCGGGCAGTTCTTTGGTGTCGTCGCCCGCGTTTTTAACATGCACGCCCCATTGCTCGGGGTTGATGTAGCTGGGCGTGCCGGCGTGCAGGTCGCTTACCTCTTTCATCGCGGCGGATTCTTTACCACTGAGTGCGACGCCTAAATCCAGCAAACGCAGCACGCCGTCAGCGCCTTGGTGCAGGTTGGCGGGTTTGATGTCGCGGTGAATCACGTTTTGGCGGTGCAAGTGGCTGAGCGCTTTGGCGATTTGGGTGGCGGCGCTGAGGGCGTGGGCGACCTCGAAGGGCGATGTATGCGTGTTACGGCGGTCCAGCTGCTGCTGCAGGGTTTCGCCGTTGTGCCAGTCGTAGACGATGTAGTAAGCGGATGGTTTGCTCTCCAGCGGCATCAAATGCACCAAAGAATCCGCCGCACGGGTGGCTTGCAGTTGCAGGGTCAGCCACGCTTCGTGCACCAACATGGTGCGCTCTTCCTTGTCTTTGGTGCGGCTGGGGTGCAGGGTTTTGAGGGCGAAGCGTTTACCCGTTGTCAATTCACTAGCTGTTTCTTTGACTTGATAAATCACGTTGATGCCGCTGTCGGCAACGGTTGCCAGCACCTCAAACCTATCTATTTTGTCGCCAACTTTCAACAAGGGCGGAATCGGTAAGTTCAAAGCGGCGAGGGTGGCGTCTTCCAGCGTGGCGGCGGACAAGCCTTTGACATGGGCGACCAGGGCGCTGGCGTTGTCGTTGCTGCCGGATTTCAGCGCCGCATCAACCAAATTTTCAGCCAAAGTTTCGCTCAAACTCTGCCATGAGGTGCCAGTTTGCTGCTCAATATCTTTGAAAATCGCTTTAATGCGGGCATCTGACAGGAAGCCATAGACCCCATCTGACAACAAAATAAAGCAGTCGCCCAGCATCACCTCGCCTTGCGAATAGTCAACCGCCAAGCGGTCTTCCGAGCCGACGCTGCGCAAGAGCTGGTGTTTGAAATCGGTGTGATTCACGATGTGGTCGTGCGTCAGTTGGGTGAGTTGCCCGTCGCGCAGCAGGTAGCAGCGGGTGTCGCCGACATGGGCGAGGGTGTAGGTTTGGCCGCGCAGCACAAGGGCGGTCAAGGTGGTGAAGCCCAGCTCGGGGCGGCGTTTGTTGAGGGCGACCAGCCATGCGTTTTGCGCGGCGATGATGCGGTCCAGCGCCACGCTGGTGTCCCACGTGGGCGGGGTGCAAAAGTAATCACGCACCAAACTGGTGACTGTGGTTTGCGCCGCCTCTTTGCCCATGCCGCCCATGCTCACGCCATCGGCCAGCGCCATGATGGCGCCCATGTCTTTGTCGTCTTTGCCGGGCAGCATCGCGCCGGCGAAGTCTTCGTTGATGGGTTTTGTGCCGGCTAAGGAGGTGTAGCCAATGTCAATGTCGTTCATGCAGTGTTTACCAATGATTTTTCCATGACAGGGTTTGAGTTCATAGATTGTCTAGGGTTACAGCAAGATATAAGCCAAATTGGCACGAGGCTTGCTTTTTAATGGTGCAACGCAGCAATTCTGGACTTAGGAAAACGATGAAAAAACTGAAATTAGTGATGGTTGGCAATGGTATGGCAGGGGTTCGCACCGTCGAAGAGCTTCTGAAAATTGCACCAGATTTGTACGACATCACCATTTTTGGTGCTGAACCACAGCCTAATTACAACCGCATTTTGCTCAGCCCCGTGTTGGCAGGTGAGCAAACATTGGATGAAATCGTCCTGAACAGCTGGGAATGGTACACCGACAACAACATCACCCTGCACGCAGGTAAAAAAGTCGTCAACGTCGACCGCGCCCGCCGCATTGTGACGGCGGATGACGGCATGGAAGTTGAATATGACCGTTTGCTGATGTGCACCGGCTCCAACGCCTTCATGCTGCCGATTCCGGGCAAAAATTTGGAAGGCGTGATTGCCTACCGCGACATTGCGGACACCAACCTCATGATCGAGGCATCCACCAAGTACAAAAAAGCCGTCGTCATTGGTGGCGGTTTATTGGGTTTGGAAGCGGCTAATGGCTTGATGCTGCGCGGCATGCAAGTGACGGTCATCCACGTCATGCCAACCTTGATGGAGCGCCAGTTGGACGCGGTCGCCGGTGGTTTGCTGCAAAAATCACTGGAAGAGCGCGGTTTGAAGTTCGTCATGGGCGGCCAGACGCAGGCGCTGATTGGTGATGCAGACGCTGGCAAGGGTGGCCGCGTCATGGCGTTGCAGTTCAAAGACGGCACAGAAATTCCAACCGATCTGGTCGTGATGGCCGTGGGTATTCGCCCGAACACCGAGCTGGCCGAGAAAATTGGCATTTATTGCAACCGCGGCATCGTCGTCACCGACACCCTGCAAACCGTGACCGATGCACGTATTTACTCGGTGGGTGAATGTGCTGCGCATCGCGGCATTGCGTATGGCTTGGTGGCGCCCTTGTTTGAGCAAGCAAAAGTGGCGGCCAACCATTTGGCCGAGTACGGCATTGGCCGTTACACCGGCTCGTTGACATCGACCAAGCTCAAAGTCACTGGCATCGATTTGTTCAGCGCAGGCGAATTTCAGGGCGGCGAGGGCACGGAAGAACTCATCATGAGCGACCCGTTTGGTGGCGTTTACAAAAAACTGGTCATCAAAGACGACAAGTTGATCGGCGCTTGCCTGTACGGCGATACCGTGGACGGCAGCTACTACTTCAAGCTGTTGCGCGATGGCCGCAGCGTGGCTGATATTCGCGACAAGCTGATGTTTGGCGAATCCAACATCGGCGACACCGGCCACGAAGGCCACAGCAAAGCGGCGACCATGCCGGATGACGCGGAAGTCTGCGGCTGCAACGGCGTGTGCAAAGGCACGATTGTGAAAGCGATTCGCGAAAAAGGCTTGTTTACGGTTGACGAAGTGCGCAAGCACACCAAAGCCAGTGGCGGCTGCGGCTCTTGCACCGGCTTGGTCGAGCAGATTTTGATGTTCACCGCCGGTGGCGACTACTCCGCCACGCCAAAAACCAAAGCCATGTGCGCCTGCACCGACCACGGTCACCAAGCGGTGCGTGAGGCTATTATGAAAAACAAGCTGCTGACGATTGCCAACGTCTACCAGTTCATGGAATGGCGCACTCCGAACGGCTGCGCCAGCTGCCGCCCGGCGGTCAACTATTACCTGATTTCCAGCTGGCCGAAAGAGGCCAGGGACGACCCGCAAAGCCGCTACATCAACGAACGCAGCCATGCCAACATCCAGCGCGATGGCACCTACTCGGTCATCCCGCGCATGTGGGGCGGCCACACGACGCCGGACGAGTTGCGCCGCATCGCGGATGCAGCTGACAAGTACAAGATCCCGACCGTCAAGATCACGGGCGGCCAGCGTATCGACTTGTTGGGCGTCAAAAAAGAAGATCTGCAAGCCGTCTGGAAGGACATTGGCATGCCCACTGGCATGGCTTATGCCAAGGCCTTGCGCACGGTGAAAACCTGCGTCGGCAGTGAATGGTGCCGCTTCGGCACGCAGGACAGCACGCAAATGGGCAAAGACCTCGAGCACGCGCTGTGGGCGATGTACGCCCCCCACAAGGTCAAGTTGGCCGTCAGCGGCTGCCCGCGCAACTGCGCCGAATCCGGCATCAAGGACGTTGGCGTGATCGGCGTCGATTCAGGCTGGGAAATCTATGTGGGCGGCAACGGCGGCATCAAGACCGAAGTGGCCCAGTTCCTGGTCAAGGTCAAGACCGCGCAGGAAGTTCTTGAGTACGCTGGCGGCTTCCTCCAGCTCTACCGTGAAGAGGGCTGGTACCTGGAACGGACGGTGCACTATATCCACCGCGTCGGCCTCGATCACGTCAAAAAGAAGATTGTCGACGATGCCGAAAGCCGTGTAGCCCTGTGGGAACGGCTACAGTTCAGCGTGGCTGACGTGCCCGATCCGTGGTTTGAGTCCAAAGCGGCCGCCGTCGATACCCGCCAGTTTGAGAAATTGTCAGCCTAGGTCAGGATAGAAATATGAGTGAATGGAAAAAAATCTGTCTGATACAAGACATTCCCGTCTTGGGTTCACGCCGCGTGCAGCGGGCCAAGGGCATGGACGTGGCGGTTTTTCGCAACGACCAAGACCAGGTGTTTGCGCTGTTAGACCGCTGCCCGCACAAAGGCGGCCCTTTGAGCCAAGGTATCGTGTTCGGCACCAGCGTGGCTTGCCCGCTGCACAACTGGACGATTGGTTTGGCCACAGGTTGCGCCAAAGAGCCGGATGAGGGTTGCACCCAAGCCTTCCGCGTGCAGGTGACCGATGGCGTGGTGCATCTGAACCAGCCAGAGCTAGATACTTTGGCCTTAGACCAAACGGCGCCTGTGGCAGGACCAGCGCGTAAAGCGACCACCGTTTAAGTACAGACAGGGTTACATGCTGGAAACCAAATCGACGTGCCCGTATTGTGGCGTGGGCTGCGGGGTGATTATTGAGTCTGAAGGCAATCAAATCACCGGTGTACGGGGCGACCCGCTGCATCCAGCCAATTTTGGACGACTCTGCTCCAAAGGCGCCAACCTGCATTTGACAGCCACGGCAGCGGTGACGCAGCAAACCCGCTTGCTGCACCCTATGCAGCGTGCGAGTAGAACTGCCGCCCCTCAACGCATCTCTTGGGATGCAGCTCTGGACAGCACCGCGCAGAAGTTTGCCCAAGTCATTGCCGACCACGGTCCGGATGCGGTTGGGTTTTACATCTCAGGTCAGTTGTTGACGGAGGACTATTACGTCTTCAACAAGCTCGCCAAGGGCTTGATCGGCACCAACAACATCGACAGCAATTCCCGCCTGTGCATG
>JAYWCQ010000058.1:0-4556 GCA_043780435.1 Polaromonas sp. | reverse complement strand
GGGGGCCGCAACGCTTGCGTTGCCCCCATCAGCGCCCTCCACTGCTGCTGCGAATGTCACCTCGATACCTGCTGGCGTGGCCTTAGCCCCCACCGTTTTAGTATTCAACATGATGTTGTCAAATCGCGGCGCATTCATTTTTTGCCAGATTTTGACCAAATCGCGGTCTGCACCTTGCATCAAACCGTCCATCATCTCAACCACGTCCAAGCGTGCGCCCAGTGTGGAATACACGGTTCCCATCTCCAAACCGATGATGCCGCCACCCAAAATCAGCATGCGTTTAGGCACTTCTTTGAGCGCCAATGCGCCCGTGGAATCAACCACGCGCGGGTCTTCGGGCATGAAAGGCAGGTGAACGGCTTGGCTACCGGCGGCGATGATGCAGTTTTTGAAGGCGATCACTTTCTTGGTGCCGGTTTTCTCTTGCCCCGTGCCTGAGGTTTCTTCAACTTCGACGTGGTTGGCGCTGACAAAGGAGCCGTAACCGCGCACCGTCGTCACTTTGCGCATTTTGGCCATCGCAGCCAGGCCGCCGGTCAATTTGCCGACGACTTTGTCTTTGTGACCACGCAATTTGTTCATGTCCACCGTCGGTGCGGCAAAGCTAACGCCCAGCGATTCGAAGTGTTTCACCTCGTCCATCACGGCGGCAACGTGCAATAGCGCTTTAGACGGGATGCAACCCACGTTCAAACATACGCCGCCCAAGGCGGCATAACGCTCCACAATCACAACCTTGAGACCGAGGTCTGCGGCGCGGAAGGCCGATGAATAGCCGCCGGGGCCAGCCCCCAAAACCAGCAAGTCGCATTCCAAATCAACCGCACCCGCGTAGCTGGATGCTATGCTAGTTATTGCTGATGAGGAAATATTCACGCCGGCTGGAGTCGTATTTGAGGGTTCTGGAGCCGATGCAGTGGCGGCAACGGCTGCTGGTGCTGCCGCAGCTGTCGCCGCGCCACCCGCCACATCCATCGTCATGATGACAGAGCCTTCTTTGACTTTGTCACCGATCTTGATGCTCAAACCGGTGATCACACCGGCATGGCTGGAAGGAATTTCCATGGACGCTTTGTCGGATTCAACCGTGATCAGGCTCTGTTCGGCTTTGACCGTGTCGCCAACTTTGACCAGCAATTCGATGACGGCAACTTCTTCGAAATCGCCAATATCGGGCACTTTGATATCTATATTTGCCATGTTGTTGTCTCTTTAAATTATTTGATGAATGAAGTTATTTCATTTTGATGGTGAACAAATCCATTGCGCCACCGGAATTTTTGTCAAACTCGCAGCCCGCTTTAATGGCCGCCTCAGCCACTTCGCGTGCTGTTTTGGCTTTGGCGTAGGTGGCGTGCATGGCACCCAGTGCAAAACCACGGCCTGAGCCAATGCCCCAAAACTCTTTGAACTCAAACACTTCGCGGTAGCTGTACAGACCGTAAATACCGGTCTGGTTGGCTATCAATACGCTGAACTGGCTGGACTCATACGGATCGTTGTCCTCTTCCTTGGTCTGCATGAAATAGGTGTCTTTGAGCATGGGGTGCAGCTTCAAGAAGGTGTCAAACACCTCGTCTTTGCTGCCAAACAAACGCTCAGCTTTGGGCAAAGCGTTGATGGCTTTGCGCAGCGCAGGGAAATGCGCCACCGTGCCAGCCATACCAATGTAGGTCGGGCCGGATGCTGTGTCGAACCTGAAGATTTTGGTGTTGTCTTCAAACCGGTGGTTCAAGCGCGTATCGCCAAACGTCACCAGCGTTTCCGCTGCAATGACGATCTGCTTGCCCTTTTTAACGACAACAACCGTGGTCATAACAGAATACGTCGGTAATCTGCCAGAACTTGACCCAAATAAGCGTTAAAGCGCGCGGCAGAAGCGCCGTCGATCACGCGGTGGTCGTAGCTGAGTGACAAAGGCAGCATCAAACGCGGTGTGAACTCTTTGCCGTTCCAAACTGGCTCCATGACAGACTTGCTCAAGCCCAAAATAGCCACTTCAGGTGCGTTGATGATGGGATGGAAATAGCGACCGCCAATGCCACCCAGAGACGAAATGGAAATGCAACCGCCCTGCATGTCAGCGCCACCCAATTTGCCATCACGCGCTTTTTTGGACAATTCACCCATTTCGCTGGAGATCTGGAAAATGCCTTTTTTATCAGCATCTTTCAACACAGGTACAACCAAGCCGTTGGGCGTGTCCGCTGCAAAACCGATGTTGAAATACTGTTTGTAGACCAGCTGGTCACCATCCAAAGATGCGTTGAAGTCAGGGAATTTCTTCAATGCTGTGACGACGGCTTTGATAACGAACGCCAGCATCGTTATCTTGATGCCCGCTTTTTCGTTCTCTTTGTTCATTTGAACGCGGAAAGCTTCCAATTCGGTGATATCTGCGTTGTCATGGTTGGTGACGTGGGGAATCATCACCCAGTTGCGGTGCAAGTTAGCACCGCTTATTTTCTTGATGCGCGACAAATCTTTGCGTTCAACCGTGCCGAATTTGGTGAAATCAACTTTTGGCCATGGCAGCAGCGTCATACCGCCTAAATCACCGCCGAAATTGCCTTTAGCCGTTGTATTTGTTGCTTGAGATGCTATTGTTTGCATATCGCCAGACATGACTGACTTGGTGAACTGCTGAATGTCTTGCTCAGTGATGCGACCTTTTTGACCACTGCCTTTGACTTCTACCAAGGGTACGCCCAACTCACGCGCGAACTTGCGAACGGATGGGGACGCGTGTGGCAAGTTCAAAGTATTCGATGTCGGTGCATGTGCAGCCTCCGTTCGCCCTGAGCTTGTTGAAGGGCTTGCTGGGGCTTCGACAGGTTCAGCCCGAACGGATTGGGCGGGTGCGGCAGCAGGTGCTGCAGTTACCGATGCCGTACCTTCCAAAATGGCGATCAAATCACCAATATTGACCTTGTCGCCCAGTTTGACCATGAGCTCTTTAAGCACGCCAGCAGCAGATGATGGAATCTCCATGGCCGCTTTGTCGGATTCCACCGTCATCAAGGATTGCTCGGCTTTGATTATGTCGCCCACTTTGACCAATATCTCGATGATCGACACGTCTTTGAAGTCGCCAATGTCTGGCACTTTGACTTCAACTGGGCCGGAGGCAACTGCAGCTGCTGCCACAGGTGCTACGATTTGTGCTGCAGGTGCAGGATTCGCAACCGCTGCAGCAGGTGCTGGAGAATCGGGGGCGACTGGTGCAGATACAGCAGCCTCACCCGCAACTTCTAACGATAAAACGATGGAGCCTTCTTTGACTTTGCCGCCAACCGCTACTTTGACTTCTTTCACCACGCCAGCGTGGCTGGAAGGGATTTCCATCGACGCCTTGTCGCTTTCCACCGTCAGGATGGATTGATCCACCTTGATGGTATCGCCCACTTTAACCATCAACTCAATGACGGCCACCTCTGCGAAGTCTCCAATATCTGGAACTTTGATGTCTATCAACGTCGTACTTGCCATGTTTATCTCCAGAATTATTATGCGTACAGCGGGTTGATTTTGTCGGTTTTGATGCCGTATTTTTTGATGGCTTCTGCCACTTTGGCAACTGGCACACTGCCCTCTTCGCTCAGAGCTTTCAATGCAGCAACCACAATGTAATGGCGGTTGATCTCAAAATGCTCACGCAGTTTCGAGCGGAAGTCAGAGCGACCAAAACCATCCGTACCCAGCACTTTGTAAGCGCGGTGCTTGCCGTCTTTGTAGTTCGGGATGAACGGGCGAATCTGCTCAGCGTAAGCTTTCATGTAGTCGGTCGAAGCGACGACTGGGCCAGCGTGGGCGGACAATTGTTGACCCACAAACGATACGCGTGGCGCATCGGTGGGGTGCAGCAGGTTGTAGCGCTCTGCATCTTGACCATCACGGGTCAATTCGTTGAAACTCGGGCAGCTCCACACGTTGGCAGCGATGCCCCAGTCTTTTTCCAACAGCTCTTGTGCGGCGATGGATTCGCGCAAAATCGTGCCAGAACCTAATAACTGCACAGTCAAAGCCGCTTTTGAAGCCGTAGGCTTGCACAAGTACATGCCTTTGATGATTTGCTCTTCCGTGCCTGCGGTCAGGCCTGGCATAGGGTAGTTTTCGTTCAACAAAGTCAGGTAGAAATACACGTTGTCTTGTTTTTCCACCATGCGCTTCATGCCGTGGTGCAAGATGACGCCCACTTCGTGTGCAAAAGTCGGGTCGTAGCTGATGCAGTTGGGTATCGTGCCCGCCATGATGTGGCTGTGGCCGTCTTCGTGCTGTAGGCCTTCGCCGTTCAGCGTGGTGCGCCCCGACGTACCACCCAGCAAAAAGCCGCGCGCCTGCATGTCGCCCGCCGCCCAGGCCAGATCACCGACGCGCTGAAAGCCGAACATCGAGTAGTACACGTAAAACGGAATCATGATCCGGTTGTTCGTGCTGTAAGAAGTAGCGGCCGCAATCCAGCTTGACATGCCGCCGGCTTCGTTGATGCCTTCCTGCAGGATCTGGCCCTTCACGTCTTCCTTGTAGTACATGACCTGGTCTTTATCGACCGG
>JAYWCQ010000057.1:0-2588 GCA_043780435.1 Polaromonas sp. | reverse complement strand
TCAAAACCCAACAAAGCACCCGTTAGGATCAAATGCCCCGTAGAAGAAATCGGCAAAAACTCGGTAAAACCCTCGACCAGCCCCATGATGGCGGCTTTGACCAGCAACATAACATCCACAGTGAATTCCTTAATTAACTCTAATAAATTTCAACTGTGTGATTATCCACGCGTCAAAGCTTGTAGTCGCTTTAACTAAAATTTACTTCACCAGATCACTTCACAGGTGTAGCATCCACAATCTTGTAATAAACCCCAAACGGATCGTTCACCAACACTTGGAAATTGCCTTCTATGACGACAGGCTCCATGCTGTATTTCACACCCGTTTTCGTGCGAATTTCAATCATGCTCTCAGGCCCGCCGGGGGTACAAAACCCGCAATTTAAAGGCACGGAGCTGAGCAAAAAATGCGTCTGCTTCTCGCCCGGGTCTAGCGGCATCATGAAGCCTTGTACGCGCTGCGTGCGTTTGTTCAAAGCCATTTGCGCGGCGTTGAACACGGGAACAATATTGCCCTTGATGTTTTTGGTTTTAACGTCGGTCAAAACCGGCCAAGGAAGCACATCTGCACGCTCAGGCAAGGGTTTAAACGGGCTGTTAGGGCTATGGATACCTGCGCCTGTGCCTGCTCCGGCAATAGGTGAGCTCAGCTGTGCATTTGCCAGCGTTAATGTTGACGCCAGTGCGAAAGTTATCAATTTAATGAACATGTTTCATCCCACAATCTTTACCAATGGCCAAACCTTTGCAAGCAGCTTGGAGCGCTTTGTCGCAAACTTCTTCCTTTTTGCCTGATTCTAAGCACATCGCTGCGTCTGTGTGCGCTTTGGCCATAGCGCGGTGGCGCTCAATGTCTACTTTACGCTCTTTGTCACCGTGTGTTTCAGCGGCGAAAGCAACATTTGAAACAGATATCAAAACAAAAGAAACAACGGTCAAAAAGCTTTTAAACATAAAAATTCTCCAATAAAAGTTACAAAAAACAAAGCAAGCAGAAAAATCAAGATTTCAACAACGATTGAACATCCACCTGATACGCAGAAATAGCAGGTATTAATGCCGCAACAACGGCCACAACAGCCGCTGTTGCAGGTATTGCCCATTCCTCGACCAACCAAATCCAACCCGTGACCGGCAGCGATTTTTCAACCTGCAATAAATAGCCTACAGCAGCTGTCAATAGGTGGCCCAGAAATAATCCCAAAATAGATGCCAAAAACGCCAACCACAGCGCCTCGCACACCAGCATACCCGCCACTTTTTGCGGACTGGCGCCTAGCATGCGCAGCATGGCTAGGTCGGCACGGCGCTCGCGCACAGCGTTCCACAGGGCGATGAACACGCTCAAACCCGCTGTCAGCAGCAAAACTGCACCAAAACCACGCAAAACATCGGTCCCCACGCCCACCATGCGCAGCAAACGGGTGATTTCAATGGCTGGCGCGGCGGCTTGCATGTTGGTGGTGGTGTTCACAAAACGCGGAAAACTCACCGCCGCCAAGGGGCTTTTGTAGCGGATCAGCGCCATCGTCACCTCGCGATCATCTTCAATGGCTTTTTTGTCTTCCGCATCCAGCGGCGTGTCGCCCTCAATCGCTTTTTCATGCACGCGCCAGACGGATTCGGTTGCCGTCAAAATCAACCGGTCCAGCACGCAGCTACAGGGCGCAAGCACACCGGTGACTTGGTAGGGCGTACTGCCGTGGGCATGGCCTTCAGCACCCAGCCCGTGCGAGCCGATGAAACTATTTCCCGGTTTCAGCCCCGTATTTGTAGCGATTTCAGCGCCAATCACCGCCTCCAGCGGCAGTTTCCACATCACACCACTTGCCAGTGTTGCCTCGTAATGCGTCACATAATCCGCCGTCGTGCCGACGATGCGAAAACCTCTAAAGCTGTCGCCCAAGCTCAGTGGAATCAAAGTGGCGACTCGCTGGTCTTGTTGCAGGGTTGTCACGTCAGCCAGCGGGATATTGCCTGTGGGGGTGTCGATGTGAAACACCCCCGCCAAAATCAGCTGCATCGGGCTGCCTTTTGCGCCCACGACGACGTCAATGCCCTTCAAATCGCGCTCAAAAGCATGGTCGATTTGGCTGCTGGTGAGCAACACCAGCGTGATGGACGCGACACCCAGCGCCAACAGCAGCACATTCAGCCCCGCAGCCAATGGCCGTGACCATAAATACTTGAAGGATAAGGTGATGATTTTCATAATGCTATACTATTCATAGCGACTTAGGCAACAAATACGGCGGCTGAATGCCAATTTCGACACAATTTTTACCGAATTCCAGTGTTTTGGCTGTTTTTAACGCCGCTGCGACCCGAAAATCATGCGTCGCAATCACCAAAGTCGCGTGACAGCGCGCCGCACTGGCTAGCAGCAGCGCCAAGGCTGCGCTGGCGGCCTCATCGTCCAAGCTGGCTGTCGGTTCATCGGCCAAAATAATGTGAGGATTCAACAACACCGCCCGCGCCAAAGCCACGCGCTGCGCCTGCCCGCCAGACAGGGTGGACGGTTTGCGGTTTGCAAACGCTGCCACGCCCAGCGCCATCAACGTGCTTTCAATGTGTGTTTTTGCGGCT
>JAYWCQ010000056.1:0-11098 GCA_043780435.1 Polaromonas sp. | reverse complement strand
CAAATCCGTCAAAACGATTGTGGATCAGGTCGAAGCCATGAAGCGCTTGGTCAATGAGTTCAGAGACTACGCGCGATTGCCTGCTGCAGAGCTTAAACCTGTTGACCTCAACGCATTAGCAGCTGATATCTTGCAGTTGTATGGGGCTGAAGATGGCGCGTTGATGAAAGCCAAGCATGGCGCTGCAACGATCACGCCCATTTTTGACCCGAAGTGCCCGCGTATCATGGGTGACGCGCAGCAATTACGGCAGGTCATTCATAATTTGTTACAAAATGCTGTCGATGCTACAGAATTGTCAGCAAGTAAGCAGGTCACCCTCGTCACCCAATGGAACCCAGAAACGCGGCGCGTTCGACTTATTGTGACCGACAGTGGCTCTGGCTTCCCCGAATACATCTTAAAACGTGCTTTTGAACCCTACGTCACCAGTAAAACCCATGGCACGGGGTTGGGGCTGGCTGTTGTAAAAAAGATAGCAGATGAGCATAATGCCCGTATTGATATTTCAAATCGTGTTACAGATGGTGTCGCACGAGGGGCTCAAGTTTCGATATCATTCGCAGTAGACTCTGCGTATGACATGAAATCGAGCTGAGTTAATACATTTACAGCAACAAGCAGACAATAAAAAATCAAAATGGCAAATATATTGGTGGTCGACGATGAGCTGGGCATTCGTGATTTACTTTGGGAAATCCTGAACGACGAAGGCCATACCGTTGAACTCGCTGAAAACGCAAGCCAAGCGCGTTTATCCCGTAACCGCAGCAAACCAGATTTGGTGTTGCTGGATATTTGGATGCCAGACACCGATGGCGTCACCCTGCTCAAAGAGTGGGTGGGTGCAGGCCAGCTCACCATGCCGGTTATTATGATGAGCGGACACGCCACGGTAGAAACGGCAGTTGAAGCCACCAAAATTGGCGCGCAAGCTTTTTTGGAAAAGCCCATCACATTGCAAAAATTGCTCAAAGCTGTCGAAAATGGCTTAGCCCCGGAAACCAGCAAAATTGCCAGCGTTGCTGTGCGTCAGCACATCGGCGAGCTAACACTTGAAAACGCCATGACGGGTGGCCAAATGCTGGCGCGTGCTGTGGATACAGGCCCTGTTGCCATCCAGTCATTCAACCTAGACAAACCCCTGCGTGACGCCAGAGATGAATTTGAAAAAGCCTATTTTGAATTTCACCTCTCCAAAGAAGGCGGCTCCATGACCCGAATTGCCGAAAAAACCGGCTTAGAACGCACACATTTGTACAGAAAATTGAAACAACTTGGTGTTGATCTCACACGCGGCAAGCGCGGCGGCAATTAAACGCCTCTAAGACTGCTATAATCAAAGGCTCAGGCCCGGTAGCTCAGTTGGTAGAGCAGCGGATTGAAAATCCGCGTGTCACTGGTTCGATTCCAGTCCAGGCCACCAAACAAACCCTTACGGGTTATAGAAACCCTGCTATCTAATACGTAGCAGGGTTTTTTCTTGTCTGTACGATGTAACGGTGGATGTAAGCGGATTTTGGCGATTTACTATGCCTAATTGATTAAATGCAACTTCACTTACTTAATTTTCGCCATCAATTCTTTTGTGCAAGAAATAAATTCATCAACCTGCTCTCTACTACGTACTCGTATAACTTCATCTTTTTCGATTTTCGTCTCAACTACAGTCAAATCAATTGTCGTCACTGTATCCAATTGGCCTTTTGCACGATTGAAGCCCACTTCAAATTGATTTTTTTCAACAATGGATTTAAGTATGGATTTAGATTCATTGCCGAATTCACCACCAAAAATTGCATACTCAGAATTGTCTCCTAGTATGCGAAAAAGGTTCTTTGGTGCTATGCCTCTAATTGGCCGTACAAATGCATTGGCGGGAGGAAAGGCGTTCTCAACAAACGGCTTGTCATGAACTCCAAGTTTCAATGAGTAAAGTATTTTTTTATTTTCCTCAAGTCTTAAATAATAAGAACCAGTCAACCGTATTGGCTGTCCTTGTTTGGTTTCGAAGTCCGCTTTGATAGCATCGAAAGCTAAGGCGCAACCGCTTAATTCCCCATCAACCGATTCCTTGTGCGGAAACACTGACAAAGTACCCTGCATTTTTAATGCAAGCTTATTTGAATCGTTTTTGGTTTGCGCAGCAGCATTCAAACAAAAAGTTGCCACAAGTAGGAATGCTTTGAGGTTGCACATGCAATAGGCCTTTAAGTTTGAAATAACCATATCCACAGTTTATAGCATGGTGCAAACGAATAAAGTGTTTTTGCACCCTTGCCTTAAAACTACCGTAATTAACGGCACTATTGGCTTTTGCCTTCAATCTTTGAGTGAACACTCCCCAAACACCATAGCCACCCCGTATTCATTGCGCGGCGTTCCAGCCTTAGCTCTGTCTTTAAATTCTGTCTCTGTTTCGTTTGGTTTGCGGTGCCATTGGTTGCCGTGATTGTCATAAATGTGGACAAGCTTTTCATCCAATTCACCTAGTCCGGTAAGGATGATAAATACAACGCAATCCGTTTTTGGACTGGCCTGCTCCAGTGCAGCGATTCTCTTTTCAAGGTTTTGCATGGGTAGCCTCCAGTGCGGTAATACGGGCGGTCAGTTCGTCAACTTCGGATATTTTCGCCAACGTACCCAAAGCTGCTATCAGTTGCGCGGCTTGTCCGGGAGCCAAGTCGCCAGAAGCGGCGGCATTCAGCACGGCGGCGGCTTTGGCTGTCAGCGTCCCATCGTTAGGTAATTGAAGCGTCACGGCCTGTTCTATGCCCTTCAAAGGTGGCAATACGCGCTCTAAAATCAAACGGGCGGCTTGAACGTCGCCACCTTTGGCAGCTGTTACCAGTTGGTCAAGGATTGACGGTACATGTTCTGCAATGGCAGCACGCAGGCGGGTTATCTCAGACTGTCCGGGCGGTCTGCCTTTGGGGTTTCCTGTCTGTCCGGGTTGCCATTGGTTCGGCGGTCGTTTTTTTGTCATCGTGTTTTTCCAGTGTTGAATCAGATGAGAGAGGCTTGCAGGTCAGTACTCGCTGGCTTTATCATTTCACCGTGAAATGATGCAGTTCCAGGCTCGCTAAGGTCATAACAAAACGCCTCTGCAATATCGGCGGTCGCTGTTGCATAGGTCATCTCATACGACAAGTCAGCGTGTTTATGGTCTGAATGATTCGCCAGCCAGTTAGCCAGATGGTCGATACGCTCACGCAAGGCCAGCATTTGGCGAGTCAACGTGGCAATAGTCTTTTGCGCTTTGGGGTCGCTTGTTTCAATCAGCCCCATTTTTTCAGCCATGTAACGCAGATGCATCGGGTGAATAGCTACGCTGTCGGTGTTGCCACAATTGTCTTGAGTCAGCAGAATTAGCCCATCGCCCATGCCATCGGTGATATGTTCAATCTTGAGGTCAGGAATACTGTCGTTCATTTTGGTTGTCCTTAATGTGTGGTTTGGTTTGCTGCAATAGATGGCAATCTAGATGCTTTCCGTGAGACGGCGTAGAGAGAGGGTGAAAAGTGGGGCTGATAGCACCGTGAGACGGCGTAGGCGACACCTTCCCTACACCGTGAGACGGCGCAATGGATGGCCTCTCTACACCGTGAGACGGTCTAAGGCTTGTAATTTTCAAAGGGTCTGATTTACGATAAGCCCCACGCTCGAACGATTCAGCAGCGCCGTGGTCATAACCCGGTAGACGGTCTAGCGTCTGCCAAGTGATGGCATACCAACTCGCTTTATTTGGGCGGTGGCCTTGCACAGTCTGATGAATGAACCCAGCTGCAAGCAGCTCTCGTTTGGCTCTCGTAATCACATCAGCGCTTTTCCAGCCCCTCTTTGACAGATAGGCAGCAGACGCCAATAGGCGGCCATTGTTGTCTCTGACAAATTGACGCGCAATCTCCATCAGCAAAGAACGCGCAGGATGAGATATACGGGCGTAGGCAGGGCAATCCAGCACGCTCCAAGGGATAGCAGCAAAGCCACCACCATCGCGTCCTGAATCGCCCTTGCGGGCTTTGTTGCGTCCGTTAGCCATGCTTAGTAACCCAAGTCAAAGTGGCGTGGGTCGCGGCGGGCAGCGGCTTTAATTGAGTTTCGTTTATTCGCCTCGCGCTTTAGTTTGCTTGCGTTTTGTCGCTGTTTATCTCTTGCGCTGTCTACTGCACGACAAAATGCTAAAGCACCAAAGTCAAATGCTACACGTATCGTCGAACGCTCCAAATAGTAAGCCGTGATAGTAGGCATTCGCCCATCACCCGTGCCAACAAAAACATCATGCCGCGAGATTGTCCAGCCATAGTTTTTTTCAAGCGTAAAAATAAAAGCACCCAGTCTGGTCGTGTTTGCTTTTCTTACGCTGTCCATGCCCGTCAAGGTTTCACCGCGTAGCAATTGCGTCAGCACTTCGGCTGTAACCGTATCTTTTCTAAGTGGGAAACTTCCGATAGAATTCGCACTGTTCACGGCGCTCGGTTCTACTTTATTGTGGGGCTGGGCGTTACTCATTTGACGCTCCCGAAAATCTGTTCCAGCAGCATCGCAGCCAATGGCGCAAAGGAGGCATAAGGCAGCAAACCCCATGCCAGCGCATAGATGCGGGCCTTCATGCTGGCACACCGGCCAATGCCTTGACGGTTGCAGTGTTCCAAGCCAACAGGCCACCAATGCGAGTAGGGCGAAGCGGGCCGTTCTCAAGGCAAGCCCAGCCCCTCAAGGTTTGCGGGCGGCGGTTCAGGTAGTAGGCTGTCTCAGCGGTCGTGAGATTAGGACGGGTCACCAGCGCCAGCGGCGGGAATGGTGCGTTGAAATGTTGCGGGGCTGTTGCCTCGCGCATCGCTTGGATGCTTGAAAAGGTCGCGGTCTGTGTTTTCATATTTACGGCGCAATCACTGCGTTAGTTGATTAAGTTGAACCATCAATTAGCGGGCCTGCTAACCGATACAAGCCGCGCATCGCTGCGTTGACCTGTGGCCACCACTGTAGGTCTGTATCCGCTTGTATAAAAGGGAAACAGTCAGCCCCTTATTTCCCATCAAATTTCCGCATTTTCCAGCCGCTCTTACTGCCTTGCCCGTTCCATGCCTTTTTGACTGTGTCAACACCAAGGAAATTGCGTTCTGATACGACCTCAATCGCATCACTGACTGAACAATTTCGCCTGTCCATCTCTTCACCCACTTGCATGAATAGAAAAGCATCGCGGACTCCCAAATCCTCATTTTCAGGCCGGTTCCATGGGTTTTCAAGTCTTAATGCGCGTCCTGGCTCCATGCCATCGAGTAACTCAACCAGCCAAATATGCATTGCTGACAAGTACGCAGCCGCTCTTGGATTTGGAAGCGCACTTCTGTCTAGAACTGCACGAATCGCGGCTGCACTATGTACAAGTACAGTTCTGCCTGCTGCAACATTGCCAGCGTCCGCCTGTGCGACTGTTGCTTTTGCGGCCTGAACGACTTCATCCCAATTTTGTGATTCTTCCATTGGCACTCCCTTAACCGCCCTTCATTAGGAGCCCCAGCCTGCCGGTGAAGGTGGCCGACTTTTCGCCAACGGTAATTAGTCGCAGGCTAGGCGGGGCAAAAACTGTTTCAAGCGTGTGCAGGCTCGCGGCTTACTTCCAAGTGCAGGCCAGCCCCACGGACAACGGCTAGAAACGTCTTAATGGTGGGGTTTCCCTTGGGGCTCAGGGCGCGGTAAAGGCTTTCGCGGGGGATGCCAGCGCGCGCAGCCACAGCCGACATGCCTTGGGCCTCGGAAATATGGCGCAGCGCAGCCAATAGCGCAGCCTGTCCACCGGGTAGCTCGGCTTCTTCCAAGGCAGCGGCCAAATACTCATTCGCAAAATCCGGGTCTGCTTTGAGCATAGCCACCACGGCGTCATCATGGCTCACGTCACGCGGTACATTCATGGTTTTCCCCTTTGTTTCCAGTCGTTCAAATAATCAATGGCCTGCTTTATGGCGCGGTCTTGGTCGCCCTTGTCGCTTCCACATAGCAATAAAACCAACACCGGCCCTTGTCTGCTCAGGTACACCCTGTACCCCGGCCCGTGGTCAATTTTCAACTCTTGCACGCCATCACGCACGGGTTTGCAGTCCCCAAAATTGCCGGCGGCCATGCGATTGACTCGCACCAGAATACGGGCCTTGGCCATTTTGTCGGTCAAACTGTCCAGCCATTCGACATAAGGCTTGCGTCCATTGCTGTCTTGGTAGGTTTTGGCTTCAACCATCTAAGTGTGCATTATACGTTACAAATAACCTTGAATGTCAATCTTTAACCACCCGCAATGCACCGGGCACCGCTTGGGGCTCGAACGTCACCCCGGCTTGTTGCAGAATCCACGCTTCAATCTTTTCATGGTGAACCCGTAGCAGGTCGAGCGGGCGGCGGATGTAGTTTTTCTCTCGCACGCCTTGGGGCGCATGGCCTTGAATTTGTGCGCTGATTCCGCCGGGAATATCCAGCCACTCACAAAGGCTGGCGAAAGAACGGCGCAACCCGTGCAAGGTCAGAACCAATCCGGCAGCAGCGCAGGCTTGTCGGTGGGCAATGCTTGGCTCGGTTAGCCTTCCTGATTTACTGGTGGGGCTGGAAAATACCCATTCATTACGGCGGGGCAGGGTTGCCAGTAGATGTGAGACATATGGCGTGAGTGGCACCGGGCGAACGTCCTCTATCTTGTCCTTCAAGGTCAGGCCACGCCACTGAAAATTGACGTCCTCCCATTTGAGTTCGGCGAGTTCTTCACGTCTGGCGCCAGTCAATAGAAGGCATTGAAGGTAAGCGGCAATAACGGGATTTTGAATCTGCCGAACATTAGTGAACCATGCCGATAGTTGCTCACGCTGGATGTAGTCGTTCTTAGGCTTCGATGTACCTGCCATTTCACGAGTTTTCTTGCCACTGGCGGCGGTTGCATCGGCCAGTGATTTGTAATCAGTCTCAGCAGAGGCCCAGCGTAGAAAGGCTTTCAAGATACGCAGCGCCAACCGGGTACGGGTGGGTCGGATTTTGCCTTCTTTTTCAGCCCAGGATTGCACTGTACGGGCGTCAATGTCTGATAGCTTCATGTCCATGAAATACTCCAGCGTGTCGCAAAGCTGGAGCACCCATTCCGCCACTTGGTTGACCCAACTCTGCGCGTCATCCTGTCGCTTGTCGCGCAACCGCTGCAACAGGTTACCACCCGCGCAATGCTCCATGACCAGAGCCAGTTGCTTTTGATGCCTGAAGTGGTGATGGAAAGTCACGATCCCCGGCAGGTTTAACCCCGCCAGCGCACGCATCTCAACCAAAAATTCCTTGTCTTTCTCGGGGTTAGCAGCGGTCAGAAATTTGATGGCGACGTGGTGATCACCCAGCACCTTGTCCCGCGCCAGCCATACCTCGCCAAAGCCGCCCTTACCCAGGGCGTGCAGCAGCCAATACTTGTGGTCAAGTTGATCGCCTGCCTTAAGTGTCATGGCACTTGACTAAATCACATTCTTGTAGGACTGTTCAATCAGCCCCACCACGTATTCCAGTTCGCTAGCGGACTTGAGATACACACGGCGGTCCATGGTCCAGTTGTAGCCGTCTGGAATCTTTTCAACCAAAACTTGGGGGTCCACAAAGTCAATGGACCGCAAGTGAATCTTCAACTGGTTCTTGCCGATATGGATTTCGGCGAAGTTGTTGCCCATGCGGTATCCCACGTAGGACCCTGTTGGGTTTTCGGTGACCGAATCGTCGATGGCCACTATGCGCTCACGCAGCTCGGCAAACAACGCCTTGGTGTCGTCTGTCGCTTTGGTCAGCAAGTTATCCAGAGAGTTGCCCGTGTCGGTGTCGTGCGTGGATTTGGTGTCGTCTGTAGCAACTGTCATAGGTTGGGTGGTGGCTGCCGTTTCGGGCACATTGACCGGCTCCAGGGCGAAAATGCCGTCTTCGTAATAGCGGTACTTCATCAGCTCAATGCGCAGGGGCACCACCTCGGCGGTGTCAATGTCAAATTTGCTGTAATTTTCTGCCACACAAATAACACGGGGGTTGTGCCAGTCGAGCTTGATCTTGTCGGCCTTCTCTTTGCCCAACTTGTCGATCATCAGCTTCTCAAAGAAGCCCGGCTTCTGCGATTTCAGCCACTTCAAATATGACAGCGACTGGTTGATCACGTTGTCATTCTTGTTGCGCTTGTACTCAATGATGACCGGCGAGCCATTGGTGTCCACCGCCAGCGTGTCGATACGGCCGCCAAACGTAGTGGTGTACTTGGTGGCCAGGAACAGCAGGTCGAGCACCTCGATCAGATTGGCTTCGACCAGCGCCTGCAAGTAGGCGGCGCGAGCACGCCAGACAGCAGTGCGGCCAATGCCAAGCACTGCCATGATCTGAGATTCGGGAATGTAGCGGTCCAGGCAGGAAAGTACATGTGCGCGATTGACCTCGCGCGCCTGATGCACCCCTTTGCTGCGAATGGCTTCGATCGTCGATCGATCCTCCGCGCTCAAGTTCAGCTTCGTCTGACGCATGACCACTCCTCGTTATGCCGAATGGCGACATTCGTAGTGTAATCATGTGCCGTTATTTACGCGCCAAGGTACTAGTCTGCGGTCATGCCTACAGGCATCGAACTCGCAGCGTATTTACTCTCAAAGATGCATAACTTGACTGACAACCACAACTGATTTTTTCAGGGTGACTGTCGCGCAGGGCGCTGTCCAGGGTTTACCCTGTAAGTAGTCAGCTATCACCCGCTGCGGTGCATTCGGTTGAACACTACGGTGGTCGACTACACTTTGTGGTGCAGATAAGACCAAACCACCGGAGACAATAATGCGCGTCATTTCCATAACCCCAGAAAGCCCCGCAATTGCGGGTTGCGACGAAGATAGCGGCGTTGTCCGCAAAGTGAACCTGCCGTTGGCACGTCGCGAATTTCTCAAAGGCTCTGGCCTGTTGTTTGGCTCCCTGGCGACCGGCACGCTGCTGGCCGGTCTGGCTCCATCCAACGCTTGGGCACTCGAGCTCAAAAAACTCTCCACCGCTGAAGGTCAGACTTTGATGGCCATGGGCCGCATGCTCTTCCCGCATGAAAAGTTGCCAGACGCGGTCTACGCTTTGCTGGCCAAAGACCTGGACGCAGCCGCCGCCGGCAGCGTAGATTCGGCCAAGCAATTGCAAGACGGCATTGGCTGGCTCAACAGTTCGGCTGGGGGCAGCTTTGCCAAGGCCAGCGCCAAAAAGCGCGAAGAAATCGTGCGCGGCATGGAAGGCACAGCCTTTTTCGCCACAGTGCGCGGCCAGTGCGTGACCTCGCTCTACGACAACGACATGGCTTATGCCGTTTTTGGCTACCCGGGTTCCGCTTGGGAAAAGGGCGGCTACATCACCCGCGGTTTTCAAGATCTGAAGTGGTTGCCAGCGCCCAGCCTGCAAGCCAGCCCCAAGCCTTACATGGGCTGAAGATTTAACAAAAACAACAGGAGATTCAACATGGCGAAATATGACTTTTCCGACGACTCAGTCGTTCTCATCATCGGTTCTGGCGCCGGTGGCGGCACCTTGGCCAACGAGCTGTGCCAAAAGGGCATCAAGGTGGTGGTGCTGGAAGCGGGCGCGTTGCAGTCCCAAGCCTCTTTCATCAACGACGAGTGGAAGTCTTTCAGCCAGCTCGCCTGGCTGGACAAGCGCACCACGTCGGGCTCATGGCGCGTCGCCAAAGACTTTGCTGGACTGCCATCCTGGATTTGCAAGACCGTGGGCGGCACCACCACCCACTGGGCTGGTGCGTCGCTGCGCTTGCAAGAACACGAATTCCGCGCCAAATCGGTCTACGGCGAACTCAAGGGTGCCAGTCTGCTGGACTGGCCCATCACCCTCAAAGATCTGGAGCCGTACTACGCCAAGGCCGAGTACAAAATGGGCGTGACCCGCACCAATGGAATTCCCGGGCTGCCTGGCAACAACAACTTCAAGGTCATGCACGCTGGCGCGACGAAGCTGGGTTACAAGGATGTGCACACTGGCAACATGGCCATCAACAGCCAGCCACGCGACGGCCGTGGTCGCTGCATGCAACTGGGGTTTTGCTTTCAGGGCTGCAAGAGCGGTGCCAAGTGGTCGACCTTGTACACCGAAATCCCCAAGGCCGAGGCCACGGGTAACTTCGAAATCCGCCCGCTGTCACACGTATCGCGCATCGAGCACAACGCTGCGGGTAAGGTGACGGGCGTGGTGTACTTTGACAAAGACGGCAAAGAGCAACGCCAAAAAGCCCGCATCGTCTGCGTCGCCGGTAACTCGATCGAGACACCGCGCCTGCTGCTGCTGTCGGCGTCCAACATGTTCAAGGACGGCTTGGCCAATTCATCGGGTCAAGTTGGCCGCAATTACATGCGCCACATGACGGGTTCTGTTTATGCCGCTTTCAAAAATCCGGTGCACATGTACAAAGGCACTACCATGGCCGGCATCGTGCGTGACGAAGCAGGACACAATCCAAACCGAGGTTTTGTCGGTGGCTACGAGCTCGAAACCCTCAGCCTGGGCATTCCGTTCATGGCGGCTTTCTTGAACCCGGGTGGCTGGGGCGCAGACTTCACTTGGTGGATGGACCGCTACACCAACCTGGCCGGCATGTGGCTGGTGGGTGAAGACATGCCACGCGAAAGCAACCGCGTGACGCTCAACACCGACGTCAAAGACCAGTGGGGTAACTACGTCCCCAATGTGCACTTTGACGACCACGACAACGACATCGCCATGCGCAACCACGCCTTCACGCAGGGCGAGCGCATTTACCAAGCGGCCGGGGCGGTTCGGACTTTCCGCACACCGCCGTATCCCTCGACCCACAACATGGGCACCAGCCGCATGAGCGCGCGTCCGCAAGATGGCGTGGTCAATAAATGGGGTCAAACGCATGACATCCCGAACCTGTTCATCAGCGACGGTAGCCAGTTCACCACGGGCGGCGCTGAAAACCCCACGCTGACCATCGTGACCCTGGCGATCCGTCAGGCGGACTACATCGCCCAACAAATGACCGAGCGGGCGATTTAAGATGTCTTTTTTTGATGCTGGAGTTGTCTATGTGTGAATATTT
>JAYWCQ010000055.1:0-4431 GCA_043780435.1 Polaromonas sp. | reverse complement strand
CGGCATGGCCGACCAAGAGACCAAATATCGCCAGCGCTATGTCGATTTGATCACCGACGAATCTGCCCGCAACCGCTTCAAAGCGCGCAGCAAAGCGGTGAGTGCGATTCGTGAATTCATGGTCGCCAACGAGTTTTTAGAGGTGGAAACGCCGATGCTGCACCCAATTCCAGGCGGTGCCAATGCCAAACCGTTCAAAACGCACCACAATGCGCTGGATCAAGAGATGTTCTTGCGCATCGCACCTGAGCTGTACCTGAAACGCCTGATTGTGGGTGGTTTTGAGCGCGTGTTTGAAATCAACCGCAGCTACCGTAATGAAGGTATCAGCGTGAGGCACAACCCTGAATTCACCATGATGGAGTTTTACGCAGCATATTGGGATTACAACGATTTGATGGCCTACACCGAAGCGATCATTCGCGATGCCGCGATGAAGGCGACGGGCTCACTGCAACTTAGCTATGGTGGCAAACCTGTAGATTTGAGCCAGCCATTTGAGCGCTTGACGATAGTAGAAGCCATCGTGAAGCACACCGAAGCAGGCAGCAACGTGACTGATGCGACTTGGTTGACCAATGCGTTGAAAAAACTGGGCATGAACGAGGCCAAGCACAAGCTGTCTACCCGCACGCTCGCCAGCTTGCAAGTGCTGTATTTTGAAGAAACGGTGGAAGAAAAGCTCTGGCAGCCCACCTTTATCATGGAGCACCCAACCGAGATTTCCCCCCTCGCGCGCGCGAATGATGACCGCCCCGAGGTGACCGAGCGTTTTGAGCTGTACATCACCGGTCGCGAATTTGGCAATGGGTTCAGCGAACTTAACGATGCAGAAGACCAGGCTGCCCGCTTCAACGCGCAAGTCAGTGCCAAAGACAGCGGCGACGACGAAGCCATGTTTTATGACCACGACTTTGTTCGTGCGCTGGAATACGGCATGCCGCCTACCGGCGGTTGCGGCATCGGCATTGACCGTTTGATGATGCTGCTGACCGACAGCCCCAGTATTCGCGATGTGATTTTGTTTCCTGCATTGCGAAGAGAAGCTTAATGCTTTTGCGCTGCGACTCTCGAATTTAACCGCTGCGTGAAATATTTAGCACATTACTCCGAGGGCGTTCAGTCACAAGTACGCGAGTTAATTGCGAATAACAGACTGGGTGATTTGCTTCTCAAAAAATATAGCACCACGCATAGCATTCGTAACGACAAAACGTTATTTGACTATGTGATGGCGCTTAAAAATGAGTTTTTACGTGGCGCAGACCCGTTGAGCAAAGTGGCTTTTGACAGCAAGCTCAAAGTCATCCAGCACGCGCTAGGAACACACACCACGGTGTCGCGAGTGCAAGGAAACAAGCTCAAATCAAAACGTGAGATTCGGGTTGCCACCCTGTTTAAAGACGTGCCTATAGAGTTGCTGCGAATGATCGTTGTCCATGAACTCGCGCACATCAAAGAGCGTGAGCATGACAAAGCGTTTTACAAACTTTGCACCTATATGGAGCCGCAATACCACCAGTATGAGCTGGATTTACGGTTGTATTTGACGTATCAGGATTTACCAAAAATTGAGGGCGATACACCACCATTGTGGTTGACAAGCGCGTGATTTAATCGTCCAAATAATCACGGACGAAGTTCAGCGTTTGCCGCTGAAAACTTCAGCTTTGCCAGTCGAAACACCGGCAGCAACAACGAAAAGTTTAATGTCAGCCAGCGCCGCAATGGCTTTTCATCAAGGCAACAAGCTCAATGCCTGCATGTACGACGGTTGTACCATCAAGGCATCCCACTCAGGCGCTGGCGTCGTTGGTCGCAATGCCAAGCGACGCAGATCGCTAGCCTCGCAAGGCAGCCACAGCTCTCTCACCACAGCTTCCACCATGCCGTTGATCAACTCATCCACGGCTTCGCCACCATCAACCGATTGGTTGCACAGCAAGACCATGTCGCAACCGGCATTGAGCGCTGTCACAGCGGCTTGCGTGTAACTCACGCGCTGGCCGTCTATCAACCGTGCCGCTTCCATGCTCAAGTCATCACTAAAAATGGCGCCGGTGAAGCCGCATTGACCACGCAAAATATCACCCAGCCATTTGCTAGAGAAACCAGCTGGCCGGCTATCCACTTTGGGGTAAATCACGTGAGCCGGCATAACACTGGTGAGGCTGCTAGACAGCCAGTTGTACGGCGCAGCATCGTCTGCCAAGAGGGCTTTGAGACTGCGCTTATCTAGTGGAATATCGGTATGCGAATCTGCTTTGACAAAACCGTGTCCAGGGAAGTGCTTGCCACAGTTGGCCATGCCGCTTTGCAGCAAACCGTGCATCAAGCTTTTAGCCAACAGCGCGGCGACGCGTGGGTCGCGGTGAAAGGAGCGGTCACCAATCACGCTGCTTTCGCCAAAATCCAGATCGAGCACGGGCGCGAAGCTGAAATCAACACCACATGCGCGCAGCTCAGACGCCAAAATGTAGCCGCAAGAGGTGGCAGCATTGGTGGCCTTCATGGCATCTTTCATCCACAAATCACCCAAAGTGCGCATGGTTGGCAAATGGGTGAAGCCGTCTGTTTTGAAGCGCTGCACGCGTCCGCCTTCGTGGTCCACACAAATGAGCAAGTCATAGCGCACCTGTTTGATGTCAGCACACAAACTACTTAGTTGTGAACGGTCTTGCCAATTGCGCGCAAACAGAATAATGCCACCCACCAACGGATGCTTGAGGCGTTGACGGTCTTGCTTGGTCAGCGTTAAACCGGCAACGTCGATGATCAGCGGGGCATGTTGTGTCATATTACAAGTTCTTTTCAAATTTAAAATAAATGCATATTTAGCTATATTTTTAATAGCAACTTAATCAATGAATACAATAGTTATATTCATATTTTTAATGATTTTATGCGTTTTTCTCAACAACACAGAAACTAGCGGCATAGTCCGATTCATCAGTTACTGTGATATGCGCTGTCAGTCCTTTTTCAGTAACCCAATCTTTCAAACCGCCGTGTAAAACGATTTCTGGTTTGCCACTAGCCATTTTGCTGATTTCACACAACCGCCAGCTCATGGGCATGCGCATCCCTAAACCGATGGCTTTGCTGAACGCTTCTTTGGCTGAAAACCGTGTGGCTAAATAACGCACACCGCGCTCTGGCCAGCGGGCACTGCGGGTTTTCCAGACTTTAAACTCTGCATCACTGAGTATTTTGGTTGCAAAACGATCGCCATTTCGATCTAACGCCGCTTTTATACGGCGAATATCGCAAATGTCAGTGCCTATACCGTAAATCATGGTTAATCAATGTTGGTGTCTGCGATGCATTGCAAATAGTCTGCAACCGTGGCCGAATAACCCAGTTCCAAGGCGTCGGCAATCAAGGCATGACCAATCGAGACTTCTTGCACGCCGGGAACTTGCTTCAAAAAAGCTGTCAAATTAGCGCGATTCAAGTCATGACCTGCATTGACACCCAAACCAGCATCCAATGCCGCTTGTGCAGCTTTGGCAAATCGCTCCAGCTGCGCTGATTGCGTCGAAGTGCCCCATGCTGCAGCAAAAGGCTCGGTATAGAGTTCGACTCTATCGGCACCCACAGATTTCGCCCAAGCCATGTGCGAGGGCTCGGCATCCATGAACAAACTGACGCGTACGCCCAATGCTTTGGTTTCAGCAATCAAGGGGAGCAACTTGTCGGAATCTGTCGCAGGATTCCACCCGTGGTCACTGGTGAGTTGGCCTTCACCATCAGGCACAAACGTGGCTTGATGCGGTTTGAATTGCCGTACAAAACCCATCAAGTTTTGCAACGGATTACCTTCGATGTTGTATTCACGGTCTGGCCAAGCGCGCATCAACTCCGATAAATCTGCCACATCTAATGCGCGAATATGCCGTTCGTCAGGCCGTGGGTGTACGGTGACACCCTGCGCGCCTGCTTGCAAACACAAAGTTGCAGCACGCGTGACGCTAGGAATGCCAAGATGACGGGTGTTGCGCACCAAGGCTACTTTGTTGAGATTGACGGATAAATGTGTGCTCATAGGATTTGACTCATAAACTCTGAATATCCATCATCATTTGGCGTGTTTTTAAAGTCGTGACACCGCAATGGTAATGCAGCAGCGTGCGAAGTTGTGTTTTGAGCGGTTGCAAGCAACTGCTGCAGGCTTGCAAAAGCTGCGAAAACGGCGCACCCGAATCCAGCGCGGCTTGCAGCGACAGCCATTGCGTTCCGGTCAAACTACTGCGATCTTCTGAATGTGCAGCCCGCAGACCACCTTCAGGAATCAAAACATAAGCAGTATCAGCCTGCAAAGCTGCCAAACTAGCTGTTTGCGATTTCAAAGACGGCAAAAAACCAATTTCACGCAGCAACATCAACTCAAAAGCGCGTAAAGCAACTTCTAAAACACGTTCAGAGGCACGT
>JAYWCQ010000054.1:0-4805 GCA_043780435.1 Polaromonas sp. | reverse complement strand
CGCAGTCGAGCAATTTACATGGCTTTCTGGCGCTCAAATGATTGACGGTTTGGCCTTGGGTGAAACCACGCCTGGTCCGCTGATCATGGTGGTTGCTTTTGTGGCATTTTTAGGTGGCTGGGCAAAGCAGGTTTTGGGGCCTGACAGCTTGTTTTTAGGTGCGGCGCTGGCTGCTACAGTGGTTACTTGGTTTACTTTTTTGCCCTCGTTCCTGTTCATCTTGGCAGGTGGCCCCTTGGTGGAAACAACACACAACAACCTTAAATTCACGGCGCCATTAACGGCCATTACGGCAGCAGTGGTCGGTGTGATTGCTTCGTTGGCTTTGTTTTTTATAGCGCATATTGCTGTTAAATCAAGTGTAGCTGGTAGTTTGCTTGAACGATTAGATTATTTCGCCATCGTTGTCGCTGTTATCGCAGCAATTGCACTCATTCGCTACAAAATCGGCGTGATTCCTGTGCTGTTTGCGTCTGCACTGTGTGGTTTGCTATGGCGCTCATTGACAACCTAAGCTCTTTGATTGTTAGGTAGACACCATGCAACTAGCCAACGCACCCATCATGTCGACCCTGGATACGATCGATCAAGACAAATTAGCCCTCTACGACTGGCCTTTGCCAGCGGATAAACCTTCCCACGGCACCGTCTTGCTGGTTCACGGCTTGGGAGAGCACATGGGGCGCTACGCGCATGTGGCTAAACACCTCAACGATTGGGGATTTTCTGTACGTGGCTATGACCATGTAGGCCACGGTTTGTCGACAGGCGTTCGCGGTGGTTTGCCATCTGACAACCGCATGTTGGACGATTTGGCAAAAGTCCTTGCTGATACGCGACGCAACATGGCTGCTGGTGAACCTTTGGTGTTGATTGGACACAGCATGGGTGGTGGCGTCGTGGGGCGTTTTGTGTCACTCAACATCGCACCGGTTGACGCCTTGGTGATGTCATCACCGGCCTTGGATCCGGGCTTGAATGTCATGCAAAAAGCTTTGCTGGCGATATTGCCCAAGATTGCACCAAATTTACGCATCGGCAACGGACTAAACGCTAACTACATTTGCCGCGACGAGGCTGTGGTTGCCGCTTATTTGGCTGACCCGCTGGTGCATGACCGTATTTCTGCCCGATTAGCCAGGGTGATTGCTGCTTCAGGTGCTGCTACGATACAAGCTGCGCCCCATTGGACAACGCCAACTTTGTTGATGTTTGCCGGGGAAGATAAGTTGGTCAACCCGGCTGGCAGCCGTGCATTTGCTGCCGCTTCACCCCATTGCGTGACATCACAAGCTTTTGAGCACATGTTTCACGAGATTTTCAACGCGCCTGACCAAGCGCAAGTTTTTAACGTTTTAAAAACATGGCTTGATCAAACCATAAAAACAAACGCTTGAAAAAGCATCTACGCTTGTTTTATGGCTGGCCACGGCGATGGAATGCAAGCCATACCAAAGCAGCGCCTGTCACGACAACGGGCAACAACGAACCCAGGTTGAGCAGCGTCCAGCCCCGGGTGGTCACCAACGCGCCCGAGGCAAAAGAACTGAGTGCCAAAACCGCAAAGGTGAAGAAGTTAATTGCGCCCTGCGCACGGTCTTTCTCCTCTGGGGTGTAGGTGTCCAAAGCCAAAGTCGTACTACCCGTGAACAAGAAATTCCAGCCCAAACCCAACAAAAATAAAGCGATCAAAAACTGGTGCAAATCTTGACCAGACAGTGCAATCACGATGCACGCAAAGTTCAACACCACGCCCACGCCCATGATTTGCAAGACCCCAAAACGCTTGATCAAATGCCCCGTGAAAAACCCAGGTGCAAACATGCCAATCACGTGCCATTCCAGCACAAAAGCCACATCTGAAAACAGCAAACCGCACTGCTGCATGGCAATGGGCGTGGCCGCCATGAGCAAATTCATCACCCCATAACCCAACGCGGCGGCCATGGTGGAGACGATAAATACCGGCTGGCGCATGATGACTGACAGAGGGCGGCCGGCGTTTTTCGCGACCTCCGCCGCGCTTTTTGGCACATGCGCTGGAAAATCAATCAACGACATGACGACCATAGACAGCAAGGCCACAAAAACCAATGCCAGATAAGCACCAGCAAACGGTGTGGCGAACAGGGACTTAGTCCGCAGCGCCAAATTAGGGCCCAAAACCGCCCCAATCAGCCCGCCCGCCAGCACCAAAGACACGGCTTTCTCTCTAAATGCAGACGTTGCCAATTCTGCTGCCGCAAACCGGTATAACTGGGCATTGGCGTTGTAAAAACCCGCCACTACCGTCGCGGCAACCAGCAACCAAAACTGCTGGCTGTAAGCCGCATAAGCACAAACTGCCGCCGAAAGCAGGCCGACGAGCAAACCCAGCTGAAATGATTTTTTGCGTCCAAACCGGCTTTGCGCCTGCGCAACCAAGCCGGTGCTGAGCGCGCCACCCACCACATACCCCATGACGGGCAACGTGGCCATCCAGCCCAGCGGCGCCAAACTGAGGCCGACCAAGCCATTGATGGCGATAAACGTGACGTTGTTGGTTAAAAACAGCCCTTGGGCGATGGCTAACAGCCAGAGGTTGCGTTTCAAGGGTGATTCCTGACAACTTGATTGAATGACACCGAAAATTTAAACCGTAAAAAGCGTCAAAGCCGCCAAACCCGCCGTTTCAGCGCGTAAAACGCGGTTGCCCAAACTGACGGGTTGAAAGCCTTTTGCCAAGGCAGCGTCTTCTTCAGCCACACTCAAACCGCCTTCAGGGCCGGACAAAAAGGTCACAGCAGCCGAGCTTTGACCCACAAGCATACTCAGCGCCTTCGTTTCAGGGCGCAAGGACAGCAAATATCGAAGCTGCTCAGAATTTCCCTCGTGCTTTCCCTTGTTTGCAGCGAGCCAAGCGTTCAAACCCAGCACCTCATGCACGACAGGTACTTGGTTGCGGCCACATTGCTCGCAAGCGGCCACGGCGACCGCTTGCCAATGGACGCGTTTTTTGTCAGCGCGCTCACCGCTGAGTCGCAAAACGCTGCGCTCCGTCATCACCGGCTGGATGCTGGCAACGCCTAATTCGGTGGCTTTTTCGACCAGCCAATCCATCCTGTCGTTGGCTGGCACGCCGACAATCAAATGAACTTGTCTTGCGGACTCTCGCTCAACCGAAGAGTGAGCGCCCACCAACACACGTACTTCACTGCGCCCCATGTGTTCAATCGTGGCTTCAAACTCGCCATGATTAGGCTCACCACTGAACAAGGTGATAGCGCCGCCCGGCTGCATGCGCAGCACCTGCACGTGGCGCGCTGCACCGGCTGGCAGGCTGATGACGTCACCGGTTTGCAGGGGGGTGGGACAGTGGAATCGTGGCATATTTCAATTCAAGTTATACTCATTTTGCTATATTTTTAATAGCTTCTTAGGCAATAAATACGCCGGCTACAACCATAAATAAGCCCATTTTTAGCCTTTTAAAGCTACATTCGACCATAAGCAAAGCCCGTGGCCGTTTCAATGCCTTCAATCTGGTCTATCAGCTTCAAAAACGGGCCTAATTCGCGGTAACGGTCAGCCGTTTTACGCACGTAATCTATAAAGCGCGGGGTGTCTGCCAAGTATTTGGGTTTGCCGTCGCGCAACGTCAGCCGTGCAAAAATACCTAAAATTTTCAGGTGGCGCTGCAAGGCTTGCCACTCAACGGCGCGGTAAAACTCGCCAAAATCTGCTCCCCAGCCGGTTGGACTATTCTCTCCCAACAGCCCCACTTTGACGGCTTTTTGCCAATAGCGGATGGTGATATCCAGCACAAAGGGCTCTTCCCAGCTCAAAAAGGCGTCGCGCATCAGGCTGGCAATGTCGTAGGTGATGGGGCCGTAAACGGCGTCTTGGAAGTCTAAAACGCCTAAGCGCAAAGGTTTGCTGTGTTGGCGATTTGCCGCAGGACCGCTCCAAGGCAAATCAGCCCCCTCGGGGGGCAGCGCAGTACGCGAAGCGACAAGCGTGGGGGTCTGTTCCATCACCATCAAATTGCGGGGCATAAAGTCGCGGTGGACGTAAACGCTGGGCACGGCCAAGTTACGCTGCACAATCAGCGAAAAAGCGTTGTCTAGTGTGGCTTGCTGCGTTTTGTCTAGGGTGACGCCTTTGTGCTTCGCCAAATACCAATCGGGGAACAAGGCCAACTCGCGGCGTAGCAAGGCCTCGTCATATGGCGGCAAAACGCCGGGTTTTGAGGCCAATTGCCAGTCAATCAAAGTGTCGACGGCCTGCATATACAGGTCAAAATTAGGGTCTGCCAGTTCGTCGGACAGCTGCGGGTTGATCACCTCCATCATGGTTTTCGCGCCCAAATCGGTCAGCAGCATGAAGCCATGCGTTGCGTCCCACGCCAAGATGTCGGGCACTTGCAGGCCGGCTTGCGCCATCAAGCGGGCGATGTCGACGTAAGGTTGGCTGTTTTCTTGCGCAGGCGGTGCGTCCATGATGATCACGGAAGCTGACGTGCTCTCTGAATTTTGACGGTCAATCCGAAAATAGCGCCGAAAACTGGCGTCTGCAGAAGCGCTGCGCAGCGTGGCGGGGAGCAAATGGTGTGCGGCGCTGATGTTTTGCAGCCAATTTTGAAAGTCGTTTTCGCGGGACGGGTCAGCCCAACTTACTGTGGTTTGAAGGGTGGATGGTGTATTCAAAAGTGTCTGTGGTGGTTGTGGGCTTGGATTCATGGATAATCTATTCTACAAACAACCTAGCCGTCTTATTGGCTTATATTTTTGGCTTTATATTTTGCGCCACCTACCCTACCACCTTCG
>JAYWCQ010000053.1:0-3838 GCA_043780435.1 Polaromonas sp. | reverse complement strand
CATGTCGCACGGCCAACCAGCCAGATGCACGCAGATCACGGCCTTGGTACGCGGTGTGAGTACCTTGGCAATGGTGGCGGCCGAGAGGTTGCCGCTGTCGACCTCCACATCAGCAAACACCGGTGTGGCGCCGGCGTTCACCACACAGGAAACGCTGGCGATAAAGGTGCGCGGCGTCACCACCACCTCGTCGCCCGCGCCAACGCCCAGTGCCTTCAGCGCCACATCAAGCGCCAAGGTGCCGTTACTCAGCGCCACCGCGTGGCGGATTCCGCACCAGGCAGCGAACTCTTTTTCAAACTCGCGGCATTCGGATCCTGTCCAGTAGTTGACCTTGTTGGACAGCAGCACCTGCTGTACAGCAGCCGCCTCTTCGTGGGTAAAACTGGGCCAGGGAGAGTAATTAGTGTTTAGCATAAGAGTATTGTGTGGACCTGCCTGTAAAACACAGATTGAATCCCGCAATCAGGTTTTCAAGGATCCTGCAGGTTGTTGTTAAGATTATGTTAAAAAAATTCTGACAGCTGCGCCACAGTACCAGCCGATAACCCGCTAGCTGCCAAATCCTGCATATGTTCCACCACATTCCAGATAAGTCTTTCCAGTTGGAAACTTGGGGTAGAAATGGGCTCATCCGGAATAGTTATCCAAAGCACGGCAGCCACTGGATTAGCTCTGTCTCGCGGCTGACCAACTGAGCCGGCATTTAAGACATGGACAGCGGGGTAATCGAGATACCCACATTGGTTGGATTCGAAGCCACCACGACTCTCAAAATGTCGGTACCACTTTGCACGATGAGTATGTCCAAAAACACCTACATGTAGTCCACGCGCAAGTAACGCCTCAGCGGCACGCGCATGCTCAGCTTCTGTATTCAGATATTGCCATTTCTCAGCTCCAAAAGGATTGGCGTGGCTGAATAAAATTTGTTGTATTTCGAAATCGTCTTTAAAGGACAGTCGGGACCAAATATCAAGAGGCAAGCGCTCCAGGGTCCAATCAACCGACTCCCTGATCCACATCGGCAGCTGGTCGTGGTATGTGCTGTCACCGTCAAGCAAATCCCGATACAAAGCATCATGGTTGCCACGGAGAAGGACAGTGCGTCCATCCAAGAGACGATCACTGACCAATTCAAGTGTCGCGACAACGTCAACACCATAGGTAAGCAAATCACCCAGCAGAATAAGCTGGTCATATCCGCCCTGATCGGCGATATTCAACGCAGCCTGAAGCGCTCTCGCATTTGCGTGAACGTCTCCCAGTACCGCAACTCGCATCACGGTTTCCCCCGTGAGAGCCAGCGTTCAAGACCGTCGCGCAGGGATGTTGGATGAAAGCCGAACCAGTCACGAGCCCGGGTTATGTCGACGGGAGAAAAGCCCTCGCTAGCAAACGGACTTCCCATGGTTGCATTTTCAATCAGTCTGGGGTCTGCATTAAAAATCTCCAAAAGTAATTTGGCAACGTCCAAGACTGAGGTGGCTTGCCCCGAGCCTAAATTGACCTCCCCCTTTTGCTGACCGACTACCGCCTCGCACAACACTTTGGCAACATCGTCGCGCCATACATAGTCTGCTCTAAACCGTCCACCATTCTGCAAGGAGATAGGCGCACCTCTCTGGATTTGCTCGGCGAAGTTCCAGAGAACGCCGGCCATCATGCCGGGTCCATAGATCGAGGAGGGCCTGACAACCAGGCCATTCAAACCTCTTGCCATCGCAGCCCGGACGTATATTTCGCCCAACACTTTGCTTCCCAAGTAATAAGGTGAGTGCTCGCAGCCGACTGGATCATCCTCCTTGACAAACTCCGAGCGCGGACTCAGCACATTAGCACCGGACACGTAAATAAACCGCCTGACCCCTGAGCGTTCGCTTGCCCTGAGGAGATTCAGCGTCCCCAGCGCGTTTACCTCAAAACACTGCACGGCTTCTGTTGAATCGCTGTGATCACGCGGGATATGGGCACCTGCATGGACGACGACCTCCACCTGACGCAGGGCCTCCGCAGTGCGCTCCCAGTCCTGCTTCGCATCCCAACGCACAACCTCTGCGCCGATGGCGGCATCAAGCGATCCTGACAACGCTACGACCTCGTGTCCTGATTCGAGCAAACGAAGGAGAACGGCGCCACCCAACAATCCACCTGCACCTGTGATCGCGACCCTCATGCGAAAGAACTCCCGCTCACGCCTGACATATGGCGTCCGTGCGTTCGGGAGAAATTACAGTCTCCGACCAATGTCGGAGAATGGTGACCAAGCGAATCTCGGGCTGGACGATTGGTTCGTCCCACAACACCTTGCGAATGCACATCTCGACTTCATTGAACCCGGCATGCGCACGCAACGGTGTGGTACCCGAAAATCGGCCGTTGATTTCAAAAACCTTCGGCACGCCAAATTTATCGATTCGAAACTGAAAATTTGCAGGACCAAAAGGCTTGAGAGCTTCAGTCCACCGCTTAACTAAACGATCTAACTCTGTGTCTTTAACGGTAAAGGCACGATAGGTGTTGCCGTCCCGTAGGTCTCGGCGCATAACAATCACCGCATCACATCGACCGTCGAAGTAGAGCCCGCTCGCCGTGTACTCCTGCTGATCGTCGCCGATGCACTCTTGCACCACGCCATTTTCCACATGAGCCATGGCGTACTCAAGGGACGACCGATCATGTACAACGCTGACCCCATAGGAGCGCGCACCCACGCATGGCTTCACGATCAGAGGGAATCCACATTCGGAAATGAGGGACTCGACACTTTCCGGATTGCTCACCAACGCTGACGCTGGCGCAGGTAAACCATGAGCAGAGAAAAATCGTGCTGTGGCGTACTTGTCGTCAGCGATGGCCACGACCTCGGGCGAGCTGACGATGACACGAGTGCCGAATTCACGTTCAAGCGCGGGACGCGCCTCTGCAAGAGACGCAAGCTCCACATCAGTACCGACGAGCAAGATGTCGGGCCTGCTACGAGCGAGCAATGTCCGGATCGCATCGAGGTACTGAGGCGACTTCGCCGGCGGCACCAGGAACGACTCGTCTCCCCAATAAAGCCCGGCTGACAGGGGACTGACGTCGACAGCAATGGTATGGGTCTGCAAGCTACTGGTCTGAAGCGCCCGCAGTATGCCTTGACCAAGCAGCGCGCCGCCGCCCGTCACCGCGATGCGCACTTGCTCATTTTTCTGGACTGTCATTGAATACTCCTAATAGCTGGCATACGGCGCTGATCACGCGCTAGTAATTGAATCTGTAAGGTTATCCGCCTTTTTTTCGGTGGTTCCCGTGAAGCGCGGCATGATCTCCTGATCGCTCGGGCTTATTCCATCACGCTTGATAACGAGCATTACGGTAGCAACCAGTATGCGCATGTCGAGCCAGAGCGAAAAGTTGTCCACATACCAGACATCTAGTTTGAACTTTTCGTCCCATCCCAGTGAATTACGACCATTCACCTGAGCCCAGCCAGTAATGCCCGGGCGGACTTCGTGGCGGCGCATCTGCTCAGGCGAATACAGCGGCAAATACTCCATCAATAAAGGGCGCGGGCCGACCAGGCTCATGTCACCCTTGAGCACATTGAAAAGCTCGGGCAATTCATCAAGGCTGGTTGAACGCAGAAAACGGCCAAACGGCGTGAGGCGCTCTGCGTCGGGCTGCAACTGACCATCCGGCCCGCAGGCATCTGTCATGGTGCGGAACTTGATCATCTGGAAAGGTCGGCCGTGCTGGCCTGGGCGCGTTTGCCGGAAGAAAACAGGGCTGCCCAGCTTGCGGCGCACCTGCCATATCAAAGCCAATAGCGGGATGGCGAGCAACAGCAACGCCA
>JAYWCQ010000052.1:0-13948 GCA_043780435.1 Polaromonas sp. | reverse complement strand
TTGGATGTGGATGCTGGGGCGCTATCCGGCGACCAAAATATCAGGGTTTGTATTTTTGACGCCGTTGAGTGCCTTGTTGGTTGGCAGTTTGTGGCTGGGGGAAGCCTTGACGTTGCCGTTGATCCTGGGTTTGGTTTGCGTGGCAGTCGGGATGTTGTTGGTGAACCGAAAAAATTGAATCCAAATTGAACTTAAATTTAATTTGGTACGGCGTATTTACGGCTAAATTACTACAAATTAAATAGCAAATTAGGAAGTAAATACGCCGGCTAGAGACGTATTTTAGTCAAAAATACTCGTCATTTAACCCCAAACTTCTTGCGCCGTCTCAATCACCAGTCTTAATTTTGCGCGCTGTGCTTCTACGGCGATATCGTTGCCATGTACGGTGCTGCTGAAGCCGCATTGTGGCGACAGGGCGAGTTGCTCCATCGGGGCGTAACGGGCAGCTTCGTCGATGCGGCGTTTCAACTCGTCTTTGTTTTCCAGCGCACCAAATTTGGTGGTGACCAAGCCCAGCACCACGGTTTTGCCTTTGGGCAGGTAGCGCAGGGGCTTGAAGTCGCCACTGCGGTCGTCGTCGTATTCCATGAAATACGCGTCGATGTTCATTTCTTTGAGCAAAGCTTCTGCCACCGGCTCGTAGTTGCCAGATGCCGCGTGCGTGCTTTTGAAGTTGCCACGGCACAGGTGCATTGCCAGCGTCATGCCAGCCGGTTTTTGCGCGACCACGAGGTTGATGAACTTGGCGTAGCGGTGGGCCAATTCGTTGGGGTCATCGCCCCGGTTTTTGGCCGCTTCGCGCATGTTGACATCGCACAAATAGGCCAAATTCGTGTCGTCCATTTGCACGTAATCGCAACCCGCAGCACTGAGCGAGCGCAACTCATCACCATACGCTTTGGCAACGTCAGTATAAAAATCAGGTTCTAACTCAGGGTAAGCCGTGCGGCTGATGCCCGCGCGACCACCGCGAAAATGCAACATGGTGGGGGATGGAATGGTCACTTTGGCGCGGTTGCCAGCGCTGACTTGGGATTTGAGGAAGTTGTAATCCGCCAATTGAATCTGCTTGGCATGGGTCACTTTGTCGACCACGTGGATGGCGGGCGGCATCAAATGCTCTTTGCCGTCTGCGCCTATGCCAATGGTGACTTCACCGACCTTCACGCCGCCAAGCTGCTCTAAAAAGTCTAAATGAAAGTAAGTGCGGCGAAACTCGCCGTCGGTGACGCTTTTCAGGCCCACATCTTCTTGAAACTTCACGATTTCAGCAATCGCTTTGTCTTCCACAAGACGCAATTGTTCAGCGGTGATGCTGCCCTTGGCTTTTTGTTCGCGTGCTTCAAGCAAAAATTTGGGACGTAAAAAGCTGCCAACATGGTCGTAGTGTGCGGGTAGATGAGGCGGAAGGTGAGCCATGAAAATCTCCTTGGTATTTAACAGCATTGAAACAGCAAAACATCATCATAGAGCATATTCATAAAGATTTAAAAATACAATAAAGCCATAAAAATGCAAAAATTGACAAAAATAAAGCCATATTCATCATTTATGTATACAATGAAAATGCATGAAAGCCGAAAAACCAACTTTCCCCCTCAACGCTTGGTACGCTGCCGCTTACGATGTCGAGCTCGGTCGCACGTTGGTGGCGCGCACCGTTTGCAAGCAAAAAATCGTGATGTTTCGCAAGCTGGATGGCACAGTCGCGGCTTTGGAAGACGCTTGCTGGCATCGGTTGATGCCGCTGTCTTTGGGGCATTTAGACGGTGATGAAGTCACCTGCGGCTACCACGGCTTGGTGTACAACGCGCAAGGCCGCTGCACCCACATGCCCAGCCAAGAAACGCTGAACCCTTCTGCCTGCGTGCGGAGCTTCCCCGTCGTCGAAAAACACCGTTTTGCGTGGCTGTGGCCGGGCGACCCCGCCAAAGCCGACCCCGCTCTCGTTCCTGATATGCATTGGAACGACGATGCCCAGTGGGCGGGTGACGGCAAAATGATTCGCGTCAATTGCGACTACCGCTTGGTGGTCGACAATTTGATGGATTTGACGCATGAAACCTTTGTCCATGGCTCCAGCATTGGCCAGCGCGCCGTGGCCGAAGCGCCCTTTGTCGCCACCCACGGCGACCGCACGGCCACGGTGACGCGTTGGATGGAAAACATAGACGCCCCGCCGTTTTGGGCTGGGCAAATCAAGCATTCACGTGGTTATGAAGGCAAGGTAGACCGCTGGCAAATCATCAACTTTGAAGCGCCTTGCACGGTGAATATCGATGTGGGCGTGGTTGAAACGGGCAGTGGTGCTGTGCCCGTTGGTGGCAACATGGGCGACAGCCGCACGGGCGACCGTAGCAAGGGCGTGAACGGCTTCGTGCTGAACACCATCACCCCAGAAACCGACACCACCTGCCTGTATTTTTGGGCTTTTGCACGAAATTACTGTACGAGCGAACAGCGTTTAACCCATGAGCTGCGTGAAGGTGTGGCCAATATTTTCCGCGAAGACGAGCATGTCTTGGAAGCGCAGCAGCAAGCCATGAACGACCACCCAGACCACGCTTTTTACAACCTCAACATCGACGCCGGTTCGATGTGGGCGCGGCGCTTGATAGACGGGCTGATTGCCAAAGAGACGCCTGCTAAGCAAGTGATTCCTATTCGTCTAAGCGCCTAAACCGCGCAAACAAAATGTCAAAACACGTCGATAAAAGCAACGAGAATAATGCTATAAATATAATAGCTCTTCAGTCAATAAATACGCCGGCCATAGGTAAATTTGGCACTATAAAAGACAACACTGGCGAACAACAAAGCATCCAGCAAAGTGTTCAGCTCAGGGCGCAGTTACAACTGCGTGAAATGATTCTGGCGGGCGAATTGCCAGCGGGCGCGCGTATCGCGGAATTGTCCATCGTTGAAAAATTGGGCTTTTCGCGCACCCCTATTCGGGCGGCGCTGGTGCGGCTTGAGCAAGAGGGTTTGCTGGATGCTTTGCCTAATGGCGGCTATGCGGTGAAGACCTTTTCTGAGCGCGACGTCGCTGAAGCGATTGAGCTACGCGGCACGCTGGAAGGCTTATCTGCGCGATTGGCGGCTGAGCGTGGCGCAGCGCCTGTGGTGCTGAACGAAGCGCGGCAGTGTTTGCAAGCGATTGACGCTGTTTTGAGCGAATCTGCTTTGGACGACGAGGCATTTGCCAGCTATGTGAAGCTGAACGAGCAATTTCACGCGCTGTTGAGCGAATTGTCGGGCAGCAGCGTGATTGCCAAGGAGTTGGAGCGCGTTTGCAGCTTGCCCTTTGCATCGCCTTCAGGCTTTGTCGTCGTGCAAGCCAACAGTCCCAAAGCGCGCGACATGTTGGTTGTGGCGCAAGACCAGCACTGGCAGGTGCTGGATGCGATTGATAGACGCGAAGGTTCGCGCGCTGAAAGTTTGATGCGCGAGCATTCCCGCATCGCCCAGCGCAACCTGCGCGAGGTAGTGCAAAGCCAGACGTTGAACCAGTTTCCTGGCGTCAGTTTGATTCGCAAAAGAAGCTAAAAAACGAAAAAATCGTACAAATTGCACAAAAGCATTCAAAAGTAACTATTAACCATGACATCTGCACAAATTTGGACCGAAGCGCGCGTGCATGCCCTGCGCGATGTGACGCCAACAGTGCGCGAAATCACACTCAAACCAGTGCAAGGTGCATGGCTGCACCAACCTGGCGGGCATTTGCAAATGCAAGTTTTAGTCAGCCAAGGGGCAACTTCTAGACCGCATACACGTTCGTATTCCCTGATTGGACTACCCGATGGTGAGTTTTACCGCATTGCCGTCAAGCGTTTGGACGAGGGTCGGGGTGGGTCCAAGGCCATGTGGCAGCTGGCCGTGGGTGACCGATTGCGCATATCTGAGCCGCAAAACCACTTTGCGCTAGATTTGACAGCGCCTGCATATTTGCTGGTTGCTGGCGGCATTGGCGTCACGCCTTTGGTGGGCATGGCGCAAGTATTGGCAAAGCGCGATGCACCTGTGCGCATGTTGTTCGGTGCCAGATCGCTTGCTGAATTGGCGTATCTTGAGCCGCTTCAAAGCGTTTTAAAAGATCATTTAAAGTCAGCTATCGCCGGAAAGGGCGAATTTATCGACTTTGATGCTGAAATTGCGAAGTTGCCCCCCAAAGCCTTGATGTATATATGTGGTCCTGTACCCATGCTAGACGCGGCTCGCAAAGCGTGGACAAAAGCAGGGCGACCGTTGGCTGATTTGCGTTATGAAACCTTTGGCAGCAGCGGGCGCTTTGCGCCGCAGGCATTCAGGGTCAAAATTCCGCGCCACAACTTAGACATCATCGTTCCAGGAGACCATGGCCTGTTGGACGAGCTAGAACTGGCGGGCGTGCAAACCATGTATGACTGCCGACGTGGTGAATGCGGGTTGTGCGCGATGGATGTGTTGTCCGTCGATGGCGAAATTGACCACCGCGATGTGTTTTTAAGCGATGAAGAAAAGGCCAGCAACAAACGCATTTGCGTCTGCGTGTCACGGGTCGTCGGGGAAATAACGCTTGATTCGGCGTATCGTGCTGATGCATGATGGCGTTTATGGCGTTTATGGTGTTTTATGATTCGTATGTTTCGTTTCGATAATTTTAGGTTTTTATCAATTTAGGAGACTTTTGTGAAAAAAAGAATGTTTTTATCTGGTTCGGCGCTGGCTGTCATGGCGTTTGCTGCATGCAGTGTTTTGGCGCAAGACGGCAATTTCAAAATTGGTTTGATTTTACCGATGACAGGTCAGCAAGCCAGCACAGGGCGACAAATTGAAGCCGCTGCGCGCTTGTACATGGCGCAAAACGGCGACACCGTCGCTGGGCGAAAAATTGAACTTATTGTCAAAGACGACACCAGCGTGCCCGATGTGACCAAGCGCATCGCGCAAGAATTGGTGGTTAACGACAAAGTCAATGTGCTGGCCGGCTTTGGCATCACGCCATCCGCTTTAGCAACCGCACCCATTGCCACACAGTCCAAAACACCGCAAGTGGTGATGGCAGCTGCTACCTCAAGTATTACTTTGGCATCGCCCTACATTGTGCGTACCAGTTTTACCCTGCCACAAGCTGCAGTAGGCTTGGCAGATTGGGCGCCTAAAAACGGCATCAAAAAAGTCGTGACTTTGGTGAGTGACTACGGTCCAGGCATTGATGCTGAAAAATACTTCAAAGAGCGTTTCAGCTTCAACGGTGGCGTCACGACAGAATCTTTGCGCGTACCATTGCGCAACCCGGACTTTGCACCGTTCTTGCAAAAAGTACGTGATTTGAAACCTGATGCGCTCTTCGTATTTGTCCCATCAGGGGCTGGTGCCGCTGTGATGAAGCAGTTTTTAGAGCGCGGCATGGACAAAGCAGGTATCAAATTGATCGGTACGGGCGATGTGACGGATGACGACCAGTTGAACGACATGGGTGACGGCGCGTTGGGCGTGGTCACTTCGCACCATTACTCGGCAGCGCACCCTTCTGCAACAAACAAAAAGTTTGTTGAAGCGTTTGGCAAGGCCAACAAAGGTTTGCGTCCTAATTTCATGGCTGTCGGTGGCTATGATGGCATGCGCGTGATTTACGAAGCACTGAAAGCAACCAAAGGCAAAGGCGACGGTGATGCGCTATTGGCAGCCATGAAGGGTCAAATCTTTGAAAGCCCACGCGGGCCGATGTTCATCGATGCACAAACGCGTGATGTGGTGCAAAACATCTACTTGCGAAAAGTGGAGAGAAAAGATGGCCAGCTTTACAATGTGGAATTTGACGTGATCAAAGACGTCAAAGACCCAGGCAAAGCGCGATAAATCGCGTTAAGTCGAAAAACGATTTATCAAACCATCTTATTTCTAATATCAGACTTACCAAGTTAAACAGCAGTTTTTATGTTGACGATTCTTTTTGATGGCATTGCCTACGGCATGCTGCTGTTTATTTTGGCTGTCGGTTTGGCGGTGACCATGGGGCTGATGAATTTCATCAACCTCGCACATGGTGCATTTGCCATGGTGGGTGGCTACATCACCGTTTTGTTGATGCAAAAGGCGGGCGTGCCATTTTTGGTGTGCTTGCCTTTGGCGTTTCTAGGTTCTGCGCTGCTGGGTGGCGTGCTTGAGCGAACCTTGTACCGACCGCTGTACCACAAACCGCATTTAGACCAAGTGCTTTTCTCGATTGGCCTCACGTTCATGGCGGTGGCCAGTGCCGATTACTTTATTGGCTCAACGCAGCAAAACATCCAGCTACCAGAATGGCTCAAAGGCCGTACTGAATGGGGCGAAGGCGCTTGGATGTTGGGCATGGGGCATTACCGCCTGTTCATCATTGCGGTGTGTGCAGCGTTGACAGTCGCGCTGCAATACATCTTGGCTAAAACGCGATTTGGCAGCAGGTTGCGGGCGTCGGTGGACGATCAGCGTGTTGCAGCTGGCCTAGGCATCAATGTGAATATGGTGTTTTTATCAACTTTTGCGGTGGGCTCAGGCTTGGCTGGTTTGGGCGGCGCTTTGGGTGCAGAGGTGCTGGGTTTGGATCCTACGTTCCCGCTTAAATTCATGATCTACTTTTTAATCGTTGTCGCCGTGGGTGGCACATCAAGCATTACGGGTCCTCTGCTTGCCGCTTTGTTGCTGGGCATTGCCGATGTGGCCGGTAAATACTACATTCCAAAATTAGGCGCATTTATTGTTTACAGCTTGATGATTGCAATTTTGATTTGGCGACCACAAGGTCTCTTTGTGCGACAAGGGGGTCAATCATGACGACTAATAACTTAGCGATGCGTCAATCATTGCTAGCTGGTGGGCGATATAAGTCTTGGGAATTGGCATTGTGGGTATTGGCGCTTGCTTCACCCCTGTTGCTGTCAAGCCATGCCTTGATCATCAATGAAATCGCCATCGTGGCGCTCTTTGCCGTCTCGCTTGATTTGGTGTTGGGCTACACCGGCATCGTGTCGCTTGGGCATGCCGCCTTTTTTGGCATGGGGGCTTATGCGGCGGCTTTGTTTTCAAAGTTGGTGATGCCAGATCCGTTGGTCGGGCTGTTGTTCGCTGTTGCAGTATCTACAGTGTTGGGTGCGATATGCAGTTTGACAATCATTCGTGGCAGCGACTTGACGCGCTTGATGGTGACGCTGGGTGTAGGGCTGATTTTGATGGAGTTGGCGAATAAGCTTGATTGGCTCACAGGCGGTGCTGATGGACTGCAGGGTGTGGTGATGGGCCCCGTGTTAGGTAAGTTTGACTTTGATTTATCTGGTCGTACTGCCGCTTGGTATTCCATTGTTGTGCTGATGCTGTGTTTTGTCATTGCCCGGCGCTTGGTGAATTCGCCTTTTGGTGCCACCTTAAAAGCCGTGCGAGACAACCGACTGCGGGCAATGGCGATTGGTATCTCGGTGACCTCAAAGCTGTCGATTGTGTATACCGTTGCTGCCGGCATGGCCGGAGCCGCTGGCGCTTTGTTGGCACAAACAACGGGGTTTGCCTCACTTGATTTGTTTGAGTTTCACCGATCCGCCGATGTCATGTTGCTGCTTGTGATCGGCGGCACAGGCTGGTTGTACGGCGGCGTGGCTGGTGCGATTGTGTTCAAGCTGATGCAAGATGTGATTTCCAGCATCACGCCGCAGTATTGGACATTTTGGATCGGGCTATTCTTGGTGGTGCTGGTGTTGGTTGGGCGTGAGCGGTTGATTCGACCTTGGACGTGGTTCAAGTGGGGGAAGCTATGAGTCAAAGTCGTGCTTCGGCGAATGCAGACGTGGTGTTAAGTGCACAGGGTTTGATCAAACGATTTGGCGGCATAACTGCCACCGACAACGTCACGTTGAATCTTAAAAAAGGCGCTAGACACGCCTTGATTGGCCCCAACGGTGCCGGTAAAACCACCTTGATCAATTTGTTGACAGGTGTTTTAGAGCCCTCTGAAGGGCGTATCGTTTTAGAGGGACAAGACATCACGTCCATGGCGCCGCATCTGCGTGTGCAAAGGGGCATGGTGCGTACGTTTCAGATCAACCAATTGTTTGACACCTTGACGCCGCTAGAAACCTTGGCGCTGGTTGTGTCGCAGCATCGCGGGCTGGGCGGCAAGTGGTGGCAGGCGCTGGGCGCGAATACTGCGGTAGTTGAGCGTTGCGAAGCTTTGCTTGAACAGTTTCATTTGACGCAAGTGATGCACCAAAAAACCAATGTTTTGGCTTACGGCAAGCGCCGCTTGTTAGAAATTGCAATCGCCTTAGCTTGCGAACCACGCGTGTTGTTGCTAGATGAACCTGTCGCTGGTGTGCCAGCGGGCGAGCGCGAAGAGTTGCTGCAAACCGTAGCCGCTTTGCCAGCAGATGTATCCGTACTTTTGATAGAGCATGACATGGACTTGGTATTTAGCTTTGCAAATTTCATGACGGTTTTGGTGAATGGCACCGTCCTAACCGAAGGCACGCCAGATAAAATCGCCAATGACCCGCAAGTGAAAGCGGTCTATTTAGGGCATGGCGACGAGGTGACACATGGCTGAGTTGCTCAAGATTGAAACGCTGAGCGCAGGCTATGGCGAAGCGGTGGTCATTCAAAACGTGTCTTTGTCGCTGTATGAAGGACATACCTTGGCTTTGCTCGGTCGCAACGGTACAGGAAAAACGACGTTGATCAACACCTTGGCGGGCGCTACGAAACAGCATGGCGGCAGTATCACCTTAGGCGGTATTCCCTTGCACAAGTTGCCATCGCATGAGCGCGCTGCCGCAGGCATTGGCTGGGTGCCGCAAGAGCGTAATATCTTTAAATCACTCACGGTGGATGAAAACTTGACGGCGGTGGCAAGACCTGCACGTTCGGGGCGCATTGCCTTGCAATGGACACCTCTTAGAGTCTATGAGATGTTTCCGCGTTTGGCGGAGCGGAAAAATAACCTAGGAACACAGCTCTCGGGCGGCGAACAGCAAATGCTCGCTGTAGGCCGTGCCTTGGTTTTAAACCCAGCACTGCTGCTGCTAGATGAGCCGCTAGAAGGTCTTGCGCCTATCATTGTTCAAGAGTTACTGCGCGCTTTAAGTCGAATCACGCGTGAAGAAGGTTTGAGCGCCATCATTGTCGAGCAACACCCACAAGCTATTTTGGCTATTTCTGATTCGGCAGTGGTTTTAGATCATGGAACTGTCGTTCACGCTGGAACTGCGCAAAGTCTTGGCAAAGATCCCCAATTGCTTGAGCGATTACTGGGCGTGTCGCGATAGTAAGTCGAGTTAACCTCTGCCCTCTTCCTTTAAGCGCAATGCCGCTTCGTAAAGAGCATTGCGTGGTGCGCCCGTGATGTCAGATGCGAGTTTGACGGCGGTTTTCAAAGGTAATTCGGCCAACAGCAGCTTCAAAACGCGAGGTGCATCCTCATTCTCAGCGGCGGTGACAAGCGGATGCAACACCAGCACAAACTCGCCACGCAGACGGTTGCTGTCTTGTTGCAACCAAGCCGTTAATTCATGGGTGGCAAACGTGGCAATTTCTTCGAATTGCTTGGTCAGTTCACGGCCAATGGTGATTTTTCGATCACCTAAAACTCCTAGCGCTTTCGCCACCACTTCAATGCGATGAGGCGCTTCTAAAAGCACGATTGAACTCGGAATAGCTTGGAGCTGCAACACAGCAGCATCGCGCTCCATCGCTTTCGTGGGTAAAAACCCCATGAACGTGAAATGGTCGCTCTGCGTGATGCCCGCCACGCTCAACAGCGTGGTAACGCTACTAGCGCCAGGCAAGGGTACAACGCGATAGCCCGCAGCGCGCACGCCCGCGACGAGCTTTGAGCCAGGGTCGCTCACGCCAGGCGTACCGGCATCGCTGACGAAAGCAATGCGTTCGCCGCGTTCCAAGCGAAGAATAATTTGCTCAGTGGCTTCAAGCTCATTGTGTTGATGCACGGCGAGCATGGGTTTTTTACTCCCCAAGTTATTGCCCACGTTGATGCCGTAGGTGCGTAAAAGTGGTTGCGTGTGGCGCGTGTCTTCACAAGCAATCGCGTCAGCTAAATTGAGCACATGCAAAGCGCGCAAAGAAATATCTGCCAAATTACCAATTGGTGTGGCGACAACGTACAGTGTGGCGGTGGGGTAGCTTTGTTTGCCAGCGGCGTCTTGGGCTGCAGTTAAGCAGCCGCTCCATTGTGCGTTCAGTGTTAAAGTTTGCGATGTGTCCATCAATGTATTTAATCTTTTATTTCTGGTCTTGTCATGAAAGCCTTGGCAAACGCCACGACCAAATCCAAAGGCGATACCGCTGAAGATGCGGCTTTGGCGCATTTGCAGGCGGCAGGTTTGAAGCTATTACAACGCAATTATCGAACACCCGGCCGAGGCGGCGGTGAAATTGACTTGATTATGCGAGACACAGACGGTACCTTAGTTTTTGTAGAGGTGCGCCAGCGCGCTGGTGCACTTTTTGGCGGCGCCGCAGCTAGCATCAGTGCGACCAAACGCAATCGCATCATCTTTGCTGCCAAATACTATTTGATGAAACTTCCCCGCATCCCCGCATGCCGCTTTGATGTCGTGCTGGTTGAAAACAACATCACTTGGCTCAAAGCCGCTTTCGAAGCATCGTGACACCCCGTAACATTAATTGAAGGACTAGACACATGGGCATTTGTAACACGGGTTATCATTGCTCACATGTTAGAGCAACGCATAGAACAAAACTTCATAGACAGCGCAGACTTGAAATACCAGTCTGCACAAGTGCTGAGCAAACCCATTGCAGAGGCGGTACAGGCTCTGCTGTCCTGCGTCACCAGCGGCGGCAAAGTGTTAGCCTGCGGCAATGGCGGGTCGGCGGCGGATGCACAGCATTTTGCGGCTGAATTTGTCGGGCGTTACGAGCGTGAACGGCCTGAGTTAGCCGCCTTAGCGTTGACGACAGACAGCTCCATCATCACCGCTATCGCCAATGATTATGATTTCAGCGTGATCTACGCCAAGCAAGTGCGAGCACTCGGGCAAGCGGGCGACGTTTTGATCGCCATCACCACCAGTGGTAACTCTAGCAATGTCTTAAAAGCCATAGAAGCAGCGCATGAGCGCGACATGACTGTCATTGCCCTGACCGGCAAAGGCGGCGGAAAAATGATTGCGGCTCTGCGTGAAACCGATGTGCATATTTGTGTGCCGCACGACAGAACCGCGCGTATTCAAGAAGTGCATCTTTTAGCCTTGCACTGTTTGTGCGATGGGGTGGATCAACAATTATTGGGTGAAAAGGAGTCCGTATGACTATGTTTGATAAATTTCAAAAATCTTCGTCAGCCATCGTTAAAACGCTCGTTCTTGCCAGCGTCATTGGTAGCTTAGGCGGTTGTGCCGCTTTGGTTGTGGGTGGCGTGATGGCTGGCACCGTGATGGTTGCTACTGACCGTCGTACATCTGGCGCGCAACTCAATGACGAAGGCATAGAAATTCGCTCAGCCAATCGCCTCAAAGAAAAATTCGGTGAACGCGGTAATTTCAGTGTGACAAGCTACAACGGCCGCGTACTTTTGACAGGCGAAGTAGCTGGAAACAGCGATAAGCTGGCAGCTGAACAGTTGGTTTTCCAGGTTGAAAACGTGAAAGCAGTCGTTAATGAGCTGACCATCGCGACCAGCACATCAACTTTAAAAGAGCGTTCTAACGATGCATTGATCACAAGTCTGGTTAAATCCAGCCTGTTTGAAGCCAAAGATCTGCCATCAAGCGCGTTTAAAGTGGTGACAGAGCGCGGTGTGGTTTACTTGATGGGACGCGTTACCCAGCGGGAAGCAGATCGTGGCACTGAAATCGCACGCGGCGTGAGCGGTGTTGTTAAAGTTGTGCGCAGTTTTGAGTTCATCAGCGAAGAAGAAGCCAAGCAAAAATAAAACGGCAATATAGAAGTTTTTTAAACCACCATTAAGTGCTCAGTACCTTCAGACAAGTTTTTGTTTTTGCCGCGCTCGCTAGAAAGCTTGATTTGCAAGCGTAAATCGTTCACGGAATCCGCATTGCGCAACGCATCCTCATACGAAATCGAGAACGACTCGTAGGCGTCAAACAGCGCTTGGTCGAAAGTTTGCATGCCCAAGTTACGGCTTTTCTTCATGATTTCTTTGATTTCGGTGACGTCACCTTTGAAAATCAAGTCGGAAATCAGCGGTGTATTCAGCATGATCTCAATCGCGGCTGTTCGGCCTTTGCCATCTTCTTTGGCAACCAAACGCTGCGAGACAAAGGCGCGCAAATTGAGCGACAAGTCCATCAGCAATTGTGTACGGCGTTCTTCTGGGAAAAAGTTAATAATCCGATCCAAGGCTTGGTTCGCACTGTTAGCATGCAAAGTGGCCAAGCACAGGTGACCTGTTTCTGCAAAAGCAATGGCATGCTCCATCGTCTCACGGTCGCGAATCTCGCCCATCAAAATCACATCAGGCGCTTGCCGCAGTGAATTTTTCAGCGCTGCTCCCCAGCTCTCGGTATCTGTGCCGATCTCACGTTGCGTGACAACGCAGTTTTTGTGCGGGTGCACAAACTCAATCGGGTCTTCAATGCTGACGATATGCCCATAGCTGTGCTCATTGCGCCAGTCAATCATGGCGGCCATGGTGGTCGATTTACCTGAACCCGTGGCACCTACCAAGATGCACAAGCCGCGCTTAGACATCGCCACTTCTTTGAGAATTTGCGGCACGCCCAAACTATCCACGGTTGGAATAACCGCTGGAATCGTACGCAACACCATGCCCACATGGCCTTGCTGCATAAACGCACTGACACGAAAACGGCCAATGCCAGTTGGCGATATCGCAAAATTGCACTCTTTGGTGCGCTCGAATTCCGCAATTTGTTTGTCGTTCATGATCGCGCGCGTCAGTGCCAGGGTGTGCTTGGCCGACAAGGCTTGCGTGGACACCTTGGTCACCATGCCGTCCACCTTGATAGCAGGTGGAAAGTCGCAGGTGATGAACAAATCGCTGCTGTTGCGGGAAACCATCAACCGCAGCAAGTCGTTGATGAATTTACTGGCTTGTTCGCGTTCCATGATTTTTTCCTAATGAAGTTAGTTCGTTTGATTCAAGAGTTTTAATTTGAATTAACCAGGGAAATTTTCTGGTGTTTTGGCTTTGCCACGCGCTTCGGCGTTGGTAATCAAATTGCGCTTCACCATCTCTGTTAAGTTTTGATCCAAGGTTTGCATACCCACGCTGTTGCCCGTTTGGATGGACGAGTACATCTGCGCCACTTTGCCTTCGCGAATCAAATTCCGAATCGCACTGGTGCCAATCATGATCTCATGCGCCGCCACGCGGCCAGAACCGTCTTTGGTTTTGCACAGCGTTTGCGCAATCACAGCTTGCAACGATTCAGACAGCATGGCGCGCACCATTTCTTTTTCTTCAGCTGGGAAAACGTCAATAATCCGGTCAATCGTTTTCGCTGCGCTCGACGTATGCAGCGTACCAAAGACCAAATGGCCAGTTTCAGCCGCAGTCATCGCCAGACGAATCGTTTCCAAATCGCGCATCTCGCCGACCAAAATGGCATCCGGGTCTTCACGCAAAGCAGATTTCAGCGCGGCAGCAAAACTTTGGGTGTGGGGCCCTACTTCGCGCTGGTTGATCAGGCATTTTTTGGAAACATGCACAAACTCAATCGGGTCTTCCACCGTCAAAATATGACCATGCTCGTTGTCGTTGAGGTAGTCCACCATGGCAGCCAGCGTGGTTGACTTGCCAGAACCCGTAGGGCCAGTGACCAGCACCAAGCCACGTGGCTTCATGGCCAGTTCGGCAAAAATCTTGGGCGCATTGAGCTGCTCCAACGTCAAAATGACAGAAGGAATCGTCCGAAACACCGCACCTGCGCCACGGTTGTGGTTAAACGCATTCACTCGAAAGCGTGCCAAA
>JAYWCQ010000051.1:0-14491 GCA_043780435.1 Polaromonas sp. | reverse complement strand
ATCATCCTTCAAGGCGCAATCGAACATATCGCACAAGAAAAAATCACGGTTGGCGTGATGTGCTGGCAACAGCTTGGCGCGTTCGGGCTTGCCTTTATTTGGCCGGTTGTCCAACTCTGGCGCGGTCAGCACTTGAGGCGTGACGGCTTCGCAATCCAGCTCCAGCTCCAGCTCCAGCTCCAGCCCGGCCTGGCCGGCTGCTAGTTTCTTTTCCGCATCTGCCTTGATGCGCTTGTGGACTTTTGTTAAAAGGTCATTCAGCTTTCTCGTGGTGCTCATGCTGAACTCTCCTGGCCGCGAAGCATTCGCGCAAGCCCGGCCAGCACGCCGGCTGCGGCGGTCTTTTGGTCAAGCGTTAGGGCTTGACCTGCGGTATCATTAAAAGACGCCTGACGCCCCGAAAGGGGAGCGGTTGCTACCCGCAAAGCATGGCTAAGGCAAGCTGAATGCCCATTCAGCTTGCCTTTTTTTATGGCTGCGGCTCGGCTCATGATGCCGCCCGCGTCCAGTAGTTGCTGGTTTCGATCACGAGGCCGGATGTATCGAGGTTCGGCGTTCCGTCCAGCTCGAACATGATTTCATCAATCGAGCAAAACTTGTAGGGCTTGCCGTCCTCGGTCAACGTGACACGCCCGCCAGGGATGGCAAGGGCCAGCGTCAGGCCACGGCCACGGGTAGCCGTCACGATAGGCCTGGCCAAGACCGGCTCCGGCAACTTGTCGCAAAAATCATAGAGATTTTGGCGGTCGATATTTTGAAGACGGTCGATAATTGCGTTTTCCATGAAAGTATCCTTACTGGTGGTTTCGTGGTGACTGGCAAGGGCTAGACCCCTTGCCAGTCTTCTTTTGTGTCTCAAGGCCACTTCTGCGCCGCGTGTTTGACGCGCAGCACTTCGGCCACCTCTCCGACAATTCGGTAAATCAAAATGTAGTTGGGGTGAGTCACAAGCTCGCGTGTCCCCTTCACTCGCCCGACACGTCCAAGCTTCGGATGCTCGTCAAGTTGCTTGGCTTTTTCAATCAGCATGTCACCCATTTCAATTGCCGCCTGTGGGTTGTCCTGGGCGATATAGGCGGTGATTTTTTTGCGGTCGGCAATCGCGGTGGGCCTCCATAACGGCACGATCAGTGCCCTGCCTTCATCTGCTTGGCCTGCTTGGCCAGCGCGGCGCGTTCAGTCTTCCACTCGGCCATAACCTCATCATGAGGAACGCTCGGCCGGGGGTCGTCAATGGCCTCTTGAACTTCTTTGGTCAGCCAGCCTTTGTAGGCGGCGGCCGCGTGCGCGTTCTTCATTCGCTCGGCGGCGTCTGTGCGTTTGCGATCTGACGGAGGCGCTGCCGGCTCATATTCTGTGGCGTCCACCTGGTACTTTGCAAGGCCGATGCTTTTGAGGTAATCAACCAGCGTTTCAAATTTCTTGAAATTGCGAATCGCGCCACGCCTAGCGGCTAAAACGCGCTCTGTCAGGCCGTAATGAACAACCACACCCCAGCCGCCCGGTTGGCCCACAATGTTTGCCCCCTTCACGGCCCCCGCTTCCACGAGGTGTTCAAGAGTAGTGCGGTCGATAGTGTCAACAGTAATAGCCATTTTGCGTCCTTCGTGTCATTCGTTAATAAGCTATGGTACACCAAAATAATAGAAACTGGTAAAAAACATTAAAGAATTTACACCATTTAGTGAACATAACGCTTCTTGTCTGTCAGGGCTTCGCCCTCGGCACAAGGCCTCACCCAACAGCCCTGCTTGTCATGAGGAAAGGTCTCGGCTCCGGTGTGTTCGTCTAGGTCATCACGTCCGTGGCTTGGCTGAGATGGATGGGATCAGGGTCAGCTTCGCTTCGCTTACATGGGCTTTGCCCATACCCAACTCGCCCCGGTGGCCGGCAATGAAAAAACCCGCCTGGCTCAATGAGCGCGGCGGGTGAAGTTCTTCAGCTCGTCTTCAAACGGTTCGGTTCATTTGTACGGAGTGACCCGTCCAGCGTTGGCCTCTTCAAGCGAAAGCATCGTGTCTTGAATGAATCGAAGTGGCAGTTCTGGATTTTCCAAAACCGCTTTTCCAATGCGTGCCCAATACTCAATTTGTTTGGCTGTCATCCCGCGAGCGCGGGCAATCTTGTCCAGCGCAAATGCTAGTAAGGCTGCATCGTTCGCTTCCAGAATGTCAGTCAGGTAGGCTGCGATGGCTTCCTCACTGTCGAGGTACTGCGCTGAGTCGAACTCAGGCAAATCAGCCGCTTTAATGCGTTTGCTCATATTGTTTCCCCTGTTAGCGGCTTGATCGAGAACACAAAAAGGCATGCCCTTCCAGTTTGATATCGCCAAGCCCGCTGCATAAAGTAAGTTCATCATGATTGCGTTTCCCGTTCTTGTTGTCCCGCTTTCGGGGGATTGATCGTGTCATTCAGGGCTTGGACGGCTTGTGCAAACTCGCGCTTGCTGGGCGCTAACACCTCGGCTATTTCGTCCTTTAGCACCTGGTCGATTTCGTTTTTCATCGTGGTTCCCCTATCGGTCAAAGTCGCGCGATGTGCGCGGTTGCTTGAGTTCTTCGGTTTGGTCTTGGTCGTGGTCTGTCTGCGGTGCCGGTGCCTTGTCTGGTGCCGGTGCGGCGGGCGCTGGTGCGGCCTTCTCGCGCTCGGCGGCAATGAAGGCTTTACCACGCGCTTGCAGGTCCTCGCGTTCGCTGCGGCGGCGCATCAATTCTTCATTCATGGCCTTGTTGTCGAATTCAACATGAAGGCCAGTTTTTAGGGCCGCTTCAATGACTTGGCGTTTGAATTCGTCGCTGCCCGTGATTTGCAGATTCGGCCCGAATTTCTGCGCGGCCAGGCGCAACCCAGCTTCAACGGCCTGGCTGTCCTTCACTGCGGCCACGGTCACGCGCTGGCCTGAGTCAACGATTAGAGCGCGGCGCTTGGTCGCGTCGGCGTAATAGGTGACGTTGCCGCCGTGGTCAACAGAATAGGCCAGGCTGCGCGTAATCGGTGCGGCCTGCTCGTTGCGCTTGGCCTTGGCGCTGCCTTCAATGACGTTCAATCCGCCCGGTGTCTCGGCTGTGTCGCGCTGGCGGCGCAACTCGGCCAGGGCGGCTTCATCGCCCTGCCCTGCACGCTCCTTCAGGAACGCCCTGTAACGCGCCTGCTGCGGCTGGCTGTGCTTCTCTTTGAGTTGCCCCCGCTCGATGCTCACGGCTTCGCGCAAGCCCATATCAGCACTGACACGGCCCATGCTGGCAATCGACAAAGCGGCCTTGCGTTCGGTCGGTGACTTGCGTTTGTCGCTCTGGATGGCGCGGCGCTCTGCCTGGTAGGCGGTGCGAATCTCGGCTCGGCGCTCGCGCTCGTTCAGGCGCTGCGCATCCCACTCGCTGGCCTTCTGTTTGGCCTGGTCGGGCTGCGCCTTGCGGTAAGCACTCCAAAGCTCCTGGCGCGGCGCTGGCCGGGCCTCGGTCACCTCGCGCCCCAATTGGGCGGCGTACACCGCTCGCAAGATCGGTTTAGCCTCGTCGAACGAAAGCCGCATTTCTTGCGTGAGGAAGTCGGACACGTTCAGATTGCGGCCCCCGGCCTTGATGCGGTCGCCGCCGTCCTTGGCCTTGGTGACTTCGTATTTTTCAGCGATAACGCCATGGGTTTTACTCAGGTGGGCCAACAGGCGGCGGGCGTCCAGCTCGCGCTTGATCTGCGCGAACTCGGCCACGGTCGCGGCGTTGGTTTGGGCCTTGCGTTCGCTGTGGTCGGCTGCAAGCTGGCCGGTCACGTTGTCGGCACCACGCTTGCCCGTTACCCGTTCTGGCTCTCCAGGAGCGCGAGAATCGCCAGCTCGCGCCCGTCGCATTTCAGAATCGGCGGCTCTTGTGCTTCCCACACGATCAGGTGCATTCGGCTGCAATAGCACTTGAGTTGATCGCTGGTGCTGAACCATACCGACGCCGGACAGGTTTCGCACGCTGGCGACGGTTCCGGGCGGTGCTGCACGTCGAGATTTTTCAAGGTCGGACTGATGTAAAGCGGCGGCGCGGTGCCCTGCTCGTTCTTGCTCTGCGCTGCCGTGTTCGTAGTCTGGTCGTTCATTGCGGGGTTCCTTCTGGTTGAATGTCTTTAAAGCGCCTGGGGCGCGGTAGGCTTGGTGCTTGGCGTAAAAGCGTTCGGCTCGCTCGGTCAGAATCGCCCGCTTGTCGTCGCGCTCGGCGGTGCGATAAGCGGCATATAGCTTGCGGCTTCCGCTGTTGATGTATTTCAGTTCAGGGGCGCGGACTTCGTGCCAGTCCTTCAAGGTAGCTGCAAGCTCCGGCGCGGTCGCGCGGGCGGGCTGCTGGCTCTCGTATTTCCTCCGGCCTTCATCGGCCAGAAGCTGCCGTTTCTCGGCCTCTGGCTTCTCTATGAATTCACGGCTGAAAACATGATCTTTTAGATTGATGCCTTTGGCCTGGTCTGCGGGTTGGATGTTTTGATATTCGCCGGCCGTGCCTTGGTTGCGGCTGCGCGTTGCGCCATGCTCGGCCAATAGACTTTTGAAGCTGTCGTAGTCGTTTATTTTTCGGTCAAGTACATCCGACAAAATGCGCTCTTTCAATTCCTTGGTTTTCCCCTGGAACAAGTCCCCTTTGTAGCGACTGATAAGTTCGCTCTCGCTGGTGAATTCAAGGCGTGGATTATCCTTCGGGCTTGAAAGTCCATATCTTGCATTCACGCTTTCTTGAAAGGCATCAATCCATTTAAGCTGTTCCTTTGGAACCTCCATAAGCCCGGTACCCTTATTAAAGACAGGCTTATAAAGTGGCCCCATCAACGTGCCAGATAACAAGTTAGCGCGCGGCATGACAATATGAATATGCGGCTTGCGTTCGACTAATTCCCCGGTTTTCCTATTCACATAACTTTTTACTTTTGGTAAGTGCGCCTCGGCATAAAAATTAAATTCATCAGCATCGTAAGCACTCATAGCGAATTGCTTAAAATCGCTTGTGATGTTTTTAAACACCTCATCATCTAGCGCATCCTCCTTAAAAGCTAAGGTGATATGCAAATACTTATCGCCCTCGTTTTCCATACCCTTGATAATGGCATCGGTCAATTCCAAATCGCCGTCCAAAATTACCCGCTCGTCCAACTCATCGCGCGACAATTCCCGGTCTTGCTTCTGACCATTAACCAGATACTCGGCAATGCCTTCGCTGCCGCCAGTAACCCTAATCAGCATCTTTAACCGCCGATTTCATGTAATGGCCCAGCGCTTGAAGCTCGGCCAGGATGCGGATATAGGTCGCCTCGGAAACAAGCCCGGCCAGGTGGTCGACGTTGGCCCGGTGCGCAAGCTGGTTAATGTTGTTGCTGGCCTTGTTCATCAGATAGACAAGTCGGCCTCGCTCCGGGCTGGCCTTCGCGCGGGCGACGATCTGCGTTTTATTGGTCAAGACGACATCGCGGAAAAACGCGGACGGCTTCAAACCGGATGACTCGACCTTCGCCAGGTAGGCGGCATGGTCGGCGGCGGTCAGGCGAAAGCTAACGGGCCTGGTTAGCTTCTCCGCGTCGTCCTTTGTCTTACTGTTCATGCACTGGCCTCCGTAGGTGGCGCGGCCCTGTGGCCGCTCTCTGGCGCGTTAGCGCCGGGTTTCAAAGGGGAACCCTTTGGCACGGATATGTTAAGTCCCGCGTAGCGGGATGTAAACATATCTATCGTGCCTGTATTCTGCCACACTTTTACACCTATGGTTGTTTTTTGTTGAATCGTGGTTGATATGCAGTGGCTTTTAATTGTGATGTAGTTGCATATTGTGGTTTCATGGTGTAGAATGATTGCTAAATTGTTGTTTTAGGTTGTTACGGTACTGGAAAGGGGTTAAGATGGCAAATGTTCAACATAAGGGCTAGGAAATGGACATAAACGAGTTTGAAAAACGGATGCAGCCACGAGCTAAACGCTCAAAGCTGGAACCCTTCCAAGCGCAGATTTTTGAGTTGAAAACGAAGGGCTACGCAAACTGGCAGGTCTGCGAATGGCTCTCTGAAAACGGCGTGAAAATCTCCCAGGAAGGGTTAAGAAAGTTCATCAAGAGTCGGGATGGCAGCGCCCCGCCCTCGATGACAAGCGCGAACACGGCCCCGGCCAGTACAGCGCCCAAAGCGTCACCAGCCTCCCCGGACGTGCCGGAAGCTAGCGAGGGGTTAACCCTAGGACAGCAACGCATACAGCGAGAAGCAAAAGCCGCTGAATTTATCAAAGACAGTAAAAATCCACTTTTGAAGCACATTAAAAAGGAGCCTTCTAAATGAAAGTCGCAGTTATTAATTTTTCAGGCAATGTTGGTAAATCCATGATCTCCCGGCATTTGCTTGCCCCGCGCTTGAAAGACGCAAGCATTATTCCGGTTGAATCCATCAATTCGGACGGCTCGCAAGACGAAGCCATTAAAGGTAAGCAATTTGGCGAACTCCAAGAAGCATTAACCCTGATGGATGATGCTGTGGTGGACGTTGGTTCTTCTAACGTCGAAGTCTTCGTGCAACTTATGAAGCAATACCGGGGAAGCCACGAAGAGTTTGATTATTTCGTCGTTCCGACAATTTCAAAGCACAAACAACAACGCGACACCATTAGCACAATTGAAGCACTAGCAGAAATTGGCGTACCGGCTAAAAAAATCCGCCTTATCTTCAATCTGGTTGAATTGGACGAAACGCCGGAACGCATCTTCTCTGGCTTGTTTGAATTCCACGCTGCGGCCAAGAATTTCACCCTGCGCCCCGATGCGGTTATTCACGTCAATGATATTTACGGCAAATTGAAGGATGCAGAAAGAAGCATCAAAGATATTCTCAATGACCCGACCGATTACAAAGAGAAAATTAAAACTGCAAAGGACTCAGAAGAAAAATTGCACTTCGCCCAAATGGTTGGCATCAAGCGCTTGGCGGCAGGTGTAACCGAAGAATTGGACGCGGTTTTCAAAACACTTTTCAAATAAGCTAAGGGGTAATAAAGCATGGCGGCAGAACCAACAACCCGTGATGCGCTCATCGCGGAAATGCTCGGCGATATTGGCCTGTTGCATGATTCCGTCGAGTCGCTAAAAGAAGTTTTGCCACGGGAAACAGAAGCGGCCGAAAAGCGGATTATCGAGTTAATCGGCTTGCTTCAAAAAGCTGGTGACAGCTACCAGGCGCAAATAAAGACATATACCGAAGCTCAAGCAAGCATCATTCGGTCGCAAATGGAAGAAAGCGCAAAAGTAGGCAAGTTGCGGTTTGAGCAGCTCACAAATGAAGCAATTCAGGCTTCTTTGTCGGAAGTGGCACGCGCCATGAGAAACACCATTCACGCGGAAATAGTCGCACCCGTGGCAAAGGCGGTACAGGCATCAAAACAAAACATCTGGAGGAATTTATCCCTTTGTTTGTTGTGCGGCCTTATTGGCGGCTCTGTTGTAGTTCTTACGCATAACAAACTACAGGAACAATACACCGTTTTGGGTAAAGCGGTAGCGGCATCCTGGAGTAAGTTAGACGCTAAATCCAAGGCTTTAATTGAAGGGGAAAAATAGAAATAAAACATAGTCAGAGCATTTGACTTGACCAATTAAATATGTTTAATTGGTCGGTTTAAATCTAAAATACGGGTAGCAACCGAAAGGAATTGAGCATGAAAAGAATCACATTAAAACAAGTCGCCAAAACAGCAACAGGTGTCGCACTGGTCGTGCTACTGGCGGGACAGTGGGCGTTGGTAACCGGGCCTTTGAATGACCTGGACGAATTAGGCCAGCAAGCGGCGAAACAGTCCAACATAGCAGACGTCGCCACGTATGGTGGTCTGCATCTACTGATGCTGATCGGCTTGCCGCTGGTGTTTGGCGCTATCGCACTTTGCGTGATCGCTGCCTATATGGCATTCAGCAAAATGGAAAGTCGCCGGGCCGAGCTGGTCTATGACATTGAGGCAGAACTCAAATGAAAAATATACTGATTCTTGCGGTCCTTGGCGTGGCCTTCACTCTCTCGGCTTGTGGCAAAAGTGACGTTGAAAAACTGGACGAGGAAAGCGCCGCTATTCCTGAAAAATCATCCATGTCTAGCGTTGGTATCCCGCGAATCAACTATGGGACTTCCAACAAGAAAAAAGAAGGGGAAAAATAATGGCTACGTCCCATTCTCTAGAGGACATACTTGTCAATGTAGATGCCGCTACAGATAGGTTTGTCCTCGACGGTGCGGCGGCAGTTGCGAGCGCTTTGATGCCAACGGCACACATCCTGCTGACCCTTTATGTTGTATTTTGGGGTCTAGCGATGATGACCGGAAAGATAAACGAGCCGGTAATGGATGGAGCCGTTCGTGTGGTGAAAACTGCGCTAATTGTCGCGTTTGCAACTTCTTCGGCCATTTATGCAAGTAACGTTGTGGCGTTTCTCTATGCTTGGCCTTCGGCCTTGGTCGGGATAACGAATGGCGCTGAAATCAGCAACACCACGCAAATCATCGACCATACTCTTTCCCAAAGTTCAGACTTGGCCGATATGGCATGGAGTACGGTGACGTGGAAAAATCTTAGTCCTATTCCCATAGGCTGGGCTATCTACATCATGGGCGTCTTGATTGCCGGTATTGCAGGGTTCGTCATCATTACCTCAAAAATTGGTCTTGCGGTGTTACTGGCGCTCGGCCCAATCTTCATCTTGTTACTTTTGTTTGAAGCCACACGAGATTTCTTCGGAAAATGGCTGAGTGCAGTTCTAACAAGTGGCTTCACGATTGTCCTGATTAGCATGGTTTCGCAGGTCGTCATGAACATCTATGCCGCTTGCTTCGACGCGGCCAGTGCAGCAGCCACAGCGAACCATGGAATTGTGGCAATGGCAATGATGGTGCCCGCATCTTTGACAGCCATTATTGCTATCCCGCTGCTTATCAGTGTTCCAAGTTGGGCATCTGGGCTTGGCGGCAGCGTGAGCGCAGGAACAGCAGGAATAGCGGGTTTTGCATACGACAAAATGAAGGGCGCGACAGGGGCAACACTCCGAACAGGTGGCAAATTGGGTGGCAAAGCCGCTAAAGCTGGTGGCAAAGCCCTGGGTAATCGGTGGAATGCTTACAAAAATCATCACGGTGGCGGGGGCAATAACTTTGGCCAGGGGCAAGGGCAGGGCGGCAGCATCCAGGGCGCTCCGATGGCGGTGTATCGCAAGATCACAAGCAGCAGCCGCCGCAGCCGCCGCGCGGCGTAACCAATCAAAATTTAACGGGTAGCAACCATGAAAAAATTTCTTCGTATTTTCGTCCTGGCGCTTGGCCTCGCCAGTGGCGGGCAAGCCTTTGCCGGTATCCCCACAATTGACGTGGCGGCGATTGCGCAAGCTGTGTTACAGGTTCAGGCCTGGGGTCAACAGTATCAACAAATGACCCAGCAAGTACAGCAAATGCAGCAGCAGATTGACGGTGTGACGGGCGGGCGTGGCATGTCATCGCTGCTAAATGACCCGGAATACCAGAAGGCGCGGCGTACCCTGCCACCTGATGCCCAGCAGGTGTTAGGGCTGGCTAACGGCGGCTCTTATGGCAACCTGGCTGGCTCAATCAGCAGCATCAAAAGAGCGGCCTCCACATTGGATAGCAGTTCGTTTAACAGCCCGACAGCGGCCAGCCAGTGGGATTCTGACCTTAACCGGGCAGCATCGAATCAAGCTCTGAGCATGCAGGCCTACACAGACGCGGCCCCGCGTCTTCAAAACATCGAGGACCTGATGGCGAAAATCAGCCAAACGCAAGACCCGAAAGCCATTGCAGAACTCCAAGCTCGGATGTCCGCTGAACAGGCGATTATTCAAAACGAACAAAACAAGATTCAAGCTATGTCTATGTTGGTCGCCTCTCAAGAAAAGATGGCTGAACTACGGGATCGTGAAATCTCGATTAGGTCATCCCAATCAAGCGCCGGTATACCTCGCATCAAATACACAAGGTAGAGCAGGGCAGTGATTTTGAAAGCCGGGTTCGTCCCGGTTTTTTTCGTTTTCCGTTTCGCGTCCGCGAAATATCCGGCCAGCAATCAATAGGTAAAAACAAGCCTGTCAGGCGAAAGCCACATCAACAGCGAGTCATAGGCCCATCGCATGGCGAAGGCGGCAAAGCTCATGCCGCCGACTCCCCACACCATCGCCCGGTGTTCTGGCAGGAAATACAGCCCAAAAAGGAAAGCTAAAAAAGCAGGAACAGATACCAGGTTGCACAAAAATACGACCGGCCCGCGAAGCCAGTAAAGCACCAAAAACAAGGGCAGACGCACCACAGCCCACAGCCAGGCCAGAACCCCGGCCAGCTTCGAGCGTGATTGATTTGCGCCCTCCATGCTGTCGCCGCCCTGCTCGATGTCGTTTTGCTCTTGTGGCTGCTGTGGAAATTTCACAATGTTGCTCATGATTTAACCCTTTGGGTGTTTGACCACTTATTCAGCCTTGGTGGCCTTAGTGGCCTTGGTGGTGGCGGGTTTGGTGGCTTCAGCTTGTGTCCCTGCAATAGCAAGTTTCCCGCGCAGCTCGGCAGCTTCTTCACCTGATTTTTTGGCCGTGTCGTTTGCTGTGGCCACGGCCTTTTTAGCGTCCTCAATTTCACGCGCTGCGCCTTCAAAGCGTACTTGGCCAGCTTGTACCGCGGCGTTCGCGATCACCAGCTCACGGGCCACGGCTTCGACTTTCTCAACGGCTTGGGCTGTGGCCGCTTCGGCTTTTGTCGTCCTGGCGTCGGCTTCAGTGGCTCGGCGCTCGGCAGCTTCCAGTTTGGCGGTCAGGACGGCGGCGGTTTGTTCGGCGGCGACACGGGCAGCTCGCTCAGTCTCCAAAGAAGCCCTCACGGCTACCAGATCGGCCTCCAGGCGGGGCATTGCTTCCAGGCGTAGTTGGGCCTTAGCCAGTTCCGTGCGTGCCAGCTCGGCACCGCTGCGCTCGCGTGCAGCTTCTTCGCGGGCCACTACCAGGTCAGATTCAAGCTGACCGGCGCGGCCTTGGTGTGTCGAAACCTCTGCCCGCAAAAGCTCAATCCTTTCTCCTTGCGATTCGTTTTCGATCACCTGGCGCTCGTTCTCGGTCGCCAAGTCCGAGGCTTCCTGTTGCTGGTCAGCAAGCTCGGCCTCTATCGTCGTGCGTGCGTTTGTCAGTTCGTTGTCCATGAACTCCAGCAATACACGCTGGAGGGCTGGCGGCAGCACCAACGCCGCGCTTATCTGGCGTTCCTGGCCGGCTTTCCAGCGCTGCAAAAGCTTGTTGATCGTCCCCATGCTCCCGGTGTTGCCTAGGCGCTCACGCACTGCCCTGGACGTGGGCTTGACGCCTTCGATCTTCATGGCATCGGCCACGGCTGCGACTTGCTCGAAAGTGATAGTTGATTCACGACCCATGATTTACTCCTAATTTGTTATGTTACGTTATTATATATCTGTTATGATACGTTATGTTATGAATTACAAACTATTTTTAGAAGAGGGATTTATGGCAAAAACACAATCGCAGATTTCTTTCACCAAGCGGGCCTCTGACGCTGGGCAAAAGAACTTTGTGTACCTCCTGTTAGAACGCAGTGAAGAGAAATTCAAAATTGGCCACACAAGGAATCCATTCAATCGAATCAGCTCGCTTGGTGGTCGCAGCCGATTTAACGATGACTCAATCATTTTTAGCGTCGGAGCCAGCCGATGGGCGTGCATAGTCGAAAGCCATCTTCAAAAAACTTTTGCACAACATCGACTGCCGTTTGGAGAGTGGTTTACACCTGGTGACTCACAAGATCGCCGTCGCACCATCAATGCTGCTGAGGCCTATGTAATCCAAAACAGCAAGGCATTTCCAATGGGGCACCTGGGGATGCAATCACTTCAAGCGGGCGGGTGCTGGACTCTTCAAGATTTCTACGCATTTCGATCTATGACGCCTTTTGAGGCTTTTGATTGATCGCCGGCCGTGACGGATGACCTACACCAGCAAAAGCCACCAGAACGGCCCATAGCGCGTTTTCTCGCCTCGGCACACGGAACTACACCACCTAGCCGGAAACACCCCAGCCACGGCCCGTTAAACGCGTCCCAGCGGCATTTTCAGCCAGTAACCCCTTCGATATTTTTGCGTGGCGTAAGTCAAACGTCACGGGATAGGGGGCCACCTTGCCCACAATCCGCCGCTGCGCTGTGTCAGTGTGGACAAGCTGGAGAGGCGCTGTAGCCGCGCCCCCACGCCTTGCGCGGGACCCCCTGCGGCTTCCTGTTCACAAAAAAGATGTTTTGGGAAGCGGACGCCCTGGTATTTATGGCGAAGCCATGTAAGCGAAGCGAAGCGGTTTGCGATTGCCGGGCGGACTGTTAATCCGTTGACGGTGCCCCTAGTCTTTCCCTCCTGGACAGCAGGGCTGCTGGGTGAGACCTTGTGTCGAGGGCGAAGCCCTGAATGCGTTTGTTGGAATAATCACCAACATGCCCGCCCAAATGAACGAGCGTTGCACGCTGCCAATTGGAGACAAACAGGAGGAAATCATGACATTGAAGACTGCCCGCGTGGGCAAGAAAAATCGCGCCCAGGTGGCGGCGATTCCTTTGGGGATTCGACCCCTTGACGAAACGAAGGACGTGATTCCCTCGCCGCGCCCTGTCGATTGGGCTTTGTTTCTCGCGTCAGACGTGCGCGCCAGTGATGATTTCATGGCCGGCATTGAGGATTTGCCCATCCAACAAAGAAACCGGGAATAGTCGCCCCGGTATTTATGCCGCCAGGCGGCATGTAGCGAAGCGGTACGGCTGTTTTGACTCCTTGCCCTGCCTACCCCCTTACACCCTTGCTCGACGCGCTCCAGCGGCCTTTGAGAAAGCCGCCCAACCTCCTTTTGATAAGCCGGGAGTTTCTCCCCCTCGCGTAGAGGGGGCCGGGGGGTCCGCTGCTCCGGTCTGCTTTCGTGCGCCCGGCTGGTTTCGCGCACCGGCACCTACACGAAGTGAGGTGCTTGGGGGTTCCGATTCGGCCCCTGGGGGCCTGTTGATGGTTTTGGCAAGGGTGGGTGCCCTTTTAGGGCGACCTTGCGCAGCATGGTCGGATTTGGTCTGCGAATTGGACCCGCCGCGTTAAATATATTAAAAGTTAAAGAACGCGCGCGCGCGTTACACGCTGTGGATAACTGATATAAGTATTTGTTTTTAAAGAAGTTTTTTTTAGCCGTTGTGGGTGATAGCACAATAACCGTGTGGGTGATAGCACAACCCAATTCACAAAAAACGTGGGTGATAGCACAGGCCAATCCACAGGTGTGGGCGATAGCACAACAGGCAACGCCGGGCCTGCTTGTGGGCGAAAACACAATAGCCAGCGGGCGTAGAACCCCCGAGTTGGCCAGGTGGTTAGCGCCTCGGCGCGGTCATCCAGGCGGGGAGGAGGGGGGGGCGATTCAGCGTGCCAGGGGGGGCGATTTATCGGAGGTTTGAACAACACTAGCGCCCGTAGGGCGCAAGGCTAGGGCGGTCTGGAAGGTGGCCGCTTGCCGGCCAGTCGCAACGCGACCAAGCGCGAAGGCGCGCGCCTGGAAGGGCGTCCCGGTTTTCGCGTCCGCGAAAAAGCCCCAGAGGTTAGGGCTGCTTTGGGTTACCAGACTTGGCTACACCAGCAACAAGGCGGCGGGAATCCTTCGTGTAAAACGTCGCTTTGTCGGCATCGTCCAAAAACAGCCGGTAATGGGGCAAAGTGTCGGCCTCGATGATCTCGCGCACCATGCGGCGAAACTCGCGCAAACTGCATTTACTCCCGGCCTTTTCCTGCAAAAGCTCCAGGCCAATGCTCCACAGCGTTTGATGGCCGCAATGCTTGCGGGCCAGCTCATACAAACGGCGCTCCAACGGCTTGCGAAGCCTGAAATAGTCCGGGTGCAGGGTCAGAACTTCATGTGCTTGGACGGCGTTGAAAAGCCACTCCGACAAGGTTATTTCCACGGCAACCATGCGTTCATCGTCGGCCGATTTCTCTACGATCTTGGCCCGTTCGATCAGGCCGAAAATCTCCCGCGTACGCTCCCCGCCCGTGCGGATATTCGTTTGCAAGGTCGTGCCGCGAAGCCGGGCAAAGGTGTCGGTTAAACGCTCGTAGCTGCGTCCGTTGATGGCCTTGTTTGTCGAAACCAAGTAGTCATAGACAGTAAAACGGATGGTGCGGTTGGTCGCGTCGGCACGGCCTCGGTTAAGCGCCTCGGTCATCTGTGAAATGACGTAAATCAACACGTCTTTATCGAACTGCGTAGCGCGGCCTCGCACGCTCGGCGTAACGGTAAGGCTCTTGGAACCGTCTTTGCTCTCCCAATGCCATTCGGACAAATCAGGCTTGGTGGCAAGCGTGAAAATGGGCGCTTCCATGCTCACGCCATCATCCTTCAAGGCGCAATCGAACATATCGCACAAGAAAAAATCACGGTTGGCGTGATGTGCTGGCAACAGCTTGGCGCGTTCGGGCTTGCCTTTATT